>VSJD01000149.1 GCA_008636095.1 Kiritimatiellota bacterium
GCCAGTAGTACCGCGTCTGCTCAGCGTAAGCTCCGCCGCCGGCCGACTTATCCGTTATCACTTTGCCCGGCGTGCCGGCGGCACGAAAGTCCTCGGCCTCTACGCGAAAGGGCGGCACCTCCGCATCGGGTAAAGCCTCGTTTTCCTCGCAGACAACCGCCACGTTATCAATATAGAACGTGGTCTTTTGCGGCTTATCCCCAGTGGTGAGGACGGCAAAAACGGGTGCGGGCATATTGGCCAGAAATCGGATGGTATATTCCTTCCAGGCCCCGGTTACGTCACACGCTCTCCCGTAGATCCATCCACCACGCTGGCTTACACCGAGCATTACCGTTCCACTGCCCTTCAGCCAAGCCTTGATGGTATGATTGTGATTGGTCGTTGCCGGAACGCTAACGGTCACTCCTTCAATTCGCGCTATACCTGGCGTGTCAACCTTGAGGGCACATTTTCCGGAAAAAGCGCTTTCCTGACATAAATTTAAAATGCTTTTGGGCGCCTGCGCCTCATATGGCCGCCACTCCGTGAGGCCGGCCTCAAAACCGCCATTAAAATCGCCGGCATATGACTGTGTGATCGCCGTCAAAACGAAAAGGAATGCAAACGTTGTTCTTCGCATCACACAATACGGAATACAGAGTTGATTGCAAAAGGCTTTCATTTAACTGTCGGAAAATGTACTGTACTTTCAATTTCGAGTCAATTTTTATATTCTAAAATCTTGGAGTCTCAAAAACCCCGGGGATATTCAAAGCCTCCGAAGATCAATAAATAATTTCACAACACGGTAAAGCCGCAGAAAGTCCCCGAACCCGCTTGACAACCAAAGGGTTCGCCTTAATCTATCTTTGCGTGATTCTAATTCCGCGCGCCAGGCGCCATGGACCGACCGATGAAACTGATCGACAAATATATCCTGCGCTATTTTCTTGTGCCGACGGCATATTGCCTGCTCACGTTCTGCATGCTGTTCGTCTTGTTCGACCTGTTCGACAATCTCTCCAATTTCATTGACGCCCGGACGCCGTTCCTGCAGATCGCGCGGTATTATATCTATATTTTGCCGGCCATGCTGGTCTTTATTGTTCCCATTTCCCTGCTTCTGGGCCTGCTTTACAGTCTTTGGCAACTGTCCAAGAACAATGAGCTGACCGCCATGCGCGCCAGCGGGGTCAGCCTAAGCCGGCTGACCATCCCTATCATGCTGGTGGGATTGTTTTCCAGCCTGTTGATCATGGGGCTCCAGGAAACCGTGGCACCCTGGTCCAGTTACTGGGCCGATCAGTTCATCCAGCGTCAGAAAAAGGGCAATGACCTGTCCACCCGCTACGCGCTGAACTTGACCATGAACAACGAGGAGCAGCACCGCATCTGGGCCATCAGCAAATTCGACTTGACCACCCACGATATGCAAGGCATCAAAGTCGTCCAACAGCGCCCGGACGGGTCCGACCTCGACATGATCCATGCCGAGGAAGGCAAGTTTTATGACGGCCGCTGGTGGCTGTTCAAGGTCACGATCCAGAAACATGATTTCTACAATAACCCCGTCGGACCGGTGGTCGCCGAACCCCAGCGGCAAATGACGGACTGGGCAGAAACACCCGATGATTTTTTACACGAAGTTAAAGACCCCATCTTCCTTTCGTCACGGGACCTCTGGCAATTCATGCGCGACCACGAAAATCTTTCTGAAAAAACAAATGCCCGCATCACCGTCGACATGCACGTCCGCCTGGCCATGCCTTGGACCTGCCTGGTCGTAACGCTCTTCGGAATCCCCTGCGGCGTACGCGCGGCGCGCAAAGGTGCATTCGCCGGCATCATTATTGCGCTCCTGACATTTTTCGCGTTTTATTTCCTGATGACGTTCGGCCAGTGGCTGGGTAAGAACCAGATGCTGACGCCGTTGGTTAGCGCCTGGCTACCCAATCTGGTTTTCGCCTCGGCCGGGCTGTTCATGTTGGTGCGCATGCGGTAACCCGACCCGATCTGCGCGTAAGCGCGCAGATCGTGAATGGTTGATGCGGCCCAGACGAAACACGCTTGAACCCGGAATGAAAGACTGTACCTTGCGATCCATCAAGGCCTCCTTGAACGGACGTTACCAATCAAGGCCACGTGGTCCTGTGATAAAGCCCTGTGGGACTCAATTCATGAACCATCAACCATGATCCATTAACCATTATCCGCGCGCCGTTACGCGCGGATTCATACCCCATGCACATCCTCATTGCTCCCAACAGCTTTAAAAATTGCCTGGGCGCACGGGCGGTCGGCGAAGCCATCGCACGCGGGTTCTGCGCCGCCCGCCCGGATACGATCACGGAGATTATACCCATGTCCGATGGCGGCGACGGACTTATCGAGGTACTTGCCGACTCGCTCTCGGCCGAACGGATCGAGACCGCGACCCGCGACGCGCTTGGCCGGGCGTTGAAGGCCACCTGGCTGTTGACCCCGGAATTTGCGGTCATTGAAATGGCCCTGGCTTCCGGACTGGCCCGCTTGCGGGGGTCGGAGGAATACCGGCCGCTTGTAACGTCCACCGCCGGAACGGGGCTCCTTATCCGCGCCGCGCTCGATCGCGGCTGTCGGCATATTGTCATGGGCTTAGGCGGCAGCGCCACGGTGGATGGCGGGTGCGGCATGGCTACCGTCCTGGGATTCCGTCTGCTGACGGCGTCCGCCCAGCCCCTGCCCGAAGGTGGCGGAGCGCTGGGCAATCTGGCACGCATCGAAACGGGCACCGCGGATCAACGCCTGAAGAATACACGCTTTACCTGTTTGATTGATGTTCAGAATCCGTTACTGGGCCCGAGCGGCGCGGCGCGCGTGTTCGCTCCGCAAAAGGGCGCCACCCCTGCCGAGGTCGAACGACTGGAATCGAACCTGGCTCACTGGGCGACAATCGTACAGCGCGACCTGGGCAAGGACATCACCACGCGGCCCGGCGGCGGTGCAGCGGGTGGATTGGGCGCCGGCTGTGACGCGTTCCTCGACGCGGCGCTGGAGAGCGGCGCCGCCTGGGTGGCCCGGCAAAATCGGCTGGAAGAGGCCATAATGCAGGCCGACCTGGTAATTACCGGCGAAGGCCGGCTTGATGAACAAACGGCGTTCGGCAAGGTGCCCGCGTTTGTGGCACGGATGGCACAGACGCTCGGCAAGCCGGTCATAGCCCTGGGCGGTTCGGTGGCCGAGGGTCTTAACTTGCAAATGATCGGCATTGCGCGCTGTATGGCGGTGACACCGCCGGGCACGCCCCTGGCGGCGGCCCTGCGCGACGCAAAAAACAATCTTGCAAGCGCCGCGGCTAAGCTTATCATGGAACAGTAAGCATTTCTGATTTCTGATCGCTGAAAGCTGACGGTCGTTGGTTAATGGACGATGATCAATTTTGCGGCATTAAATTAGGCGGCTCCGCCGCAACTATGCCGTTCTATCGAACGGCTTCTACACCGATTTGGTGTACTGGTGTAGCTGCGGTTCGTTAGAACCGCTATGTTTTGAAATTCCTTAAAATCAAGTTAAGGCTTGCCCAACGTTTTACGGGGCATAAACCGCGTTTGTTTCCAAATTTTTCTTCAATCATAAATCAGCAATCACAAATCAGAAGTTTTTCATGGAGGTTATCATGGCACATATCTCCGTCGTTGAACCTGTGGGCAAGGCATTGGGCACGGTCAGGCAGGTATTGTTCTCCCCGTTTAATTTGATCAAATGGCTGGGGCTTGGCTTTACGGCGTGGCTGGCGTCGATGAACGAAGGCTTTGCGCCAAACTTTAACCTGATGCCGAACAACGCGTTCGATTCGCCCGCCGGCCACAAGGCACTGGTCTGGATGCAGGCCCACCTGGCCCTGGTAATTTCGGTTGGAATCGGGATGGCAATCGTTATCCTGGCGGTCACGCTGGTTATGGCCTGGGCCAGTTGCCGCGGTAAATTCATGTTCCTGGACAACGTGCTCAATAACCGTGCGGAAATCCAGGCCCCCTGGCGCCGTTTCAGTCGCCAGGGCAATTCGCTATTTTTGTTTTCCATCTGCTTCGGCATCGCCGCGCTGGCGGTCCTGGCCACCCTCGGGCTTCTGCTCCTGTTCGCGGCCTGGCCGGACATTGGACGGCACAATTTCGGGATCAATGCCCTGGGCGCGATCCTGCTGGGCGTCCTTTTTTTTATGAGCTATATTCTCGTCCTTGGATGCCTGATGACGTTTTTGAATGATTTTGTCGTCCCGCTTATGGTCCTGCGCTCCTGCCGCGTGATGACAGCCTGGGGCCTGTTCCTCGACCTCTTCAAGGCCCATGTCGGGGTATTTGTGTTGTATCTTTTATTCCGTCTTGTCTTGACGCTGGTGATTTCCAGCGTGGTGATGCTGGCCTGTTGCCTGCTCTGTTGTACGGTGTTGATTCCCTATGTGGGAACGGTTATCCTTTTACCCGTGTTCGTGTTCTGGCGCAGTTATTCCGTGCACTTCCTGGAGCAGTTCGGCGGGGCCTATCGGCTGTTCGGCATGGGACAATCCCAGTACATCACCGTCCAGAAGGAACCGGGCTGAGGAATGAGTGGAAACGAACCAATGTGTTCAGTGTTCGGCGTTCTGAGAAGCTTAAATGATGAACAGCGAGGTGAAGATCAAGCCACTGGAATTTCTGCTTTCCCGAAACCTGAACACCGAACACATTCTGAATAGTTATCATCATGTCCATCGCGCGACAAATTCTGCAAAAGGCGGTCGAAACGGATGCTTCCGATGTGCATCTGAAGGCCGATGCCCCTCCGTTCTTCCGAGTGCGTGGCGTCCTGTTGGAAAGCGGCCTGCCCAAGCTCAGCGGCGATGATCTTAAGCGCACTGTCCAGGATATCCTGCCGGCACATCTTAAAAATAAGCCGGAACCCGACTTGGAAATGGACTTTTCGCATTACGAGGAGGGGGTGGGCCGCTTTCGGGTAAATGTGTTCATGTCACGCCATATCCCAACCCTGGCGTTCCGCTACGTTAAAACCCGTATCCCCACCATCGAAGAACTGCACCTGCCGTCCATCCTGGAGAGCCTGGCCTTGAAGGACAGCGGTATCATCATGCTGTGCGGCGCCACGAGCTCGGGCAAGTCAACCACGCTGGCGGCCTTGCTTGACTGTGTCAACCGTCATCAGCGCTGTCGGATCATTACCGTGGAAGACCCGCTGGAATATATTTTCACGGACATGCAGTCGGTCATTACCCAGCGAGAAGTGGGCCTGGATACGCCGTCGTTCCATTCGGCGCTCAAGCACGTTCTGAGGCAGGATCCCGACGTCATCATGATCGGCGAAATGCGCGATTCCCTCAGCCTCTCCGTGGCGCTCAGCGCGGCGGAGACCGGCCACCTGGTGCTCTCGACCCTGCACGTCAACACGGCAGCCCAGTCAGTGCACCGGATTCTCGATTTCTTCCCAAACAGCGAGCGCGACCAGGTCCGCATGACGCTCGCCGGCAACCTGGCGGCCGTGCTGTGCCAGCGGCTGGTGCCGGCCAAGCAAGGCGGGGTAATGGCGGCCGTGGAGATCATGATCAACACGCCCACCGTGCGCAAGCTGATTTCGGAAAACAAGCTGGACGTTCTGCAGGCAGCCATCGAGACCGGCACGGAAGACGGCATGCAAACCTTCAACCAGGCTTTACTCAAAATGATCAAGAGCGGGATCGTCACCGAAAAGAACGGCCTGGCCTGCTCCCCTAGTCCCGAACAGCTCAAGATGAACCTCCAGGGCATCTTCCTCGACGAAGGCCGCCGCATCCTGGGTGGGTAAATCCATCTTGATCATATGCAACACTATTCTCGTTTGCCCTCTTTGAATACCTTCTTTACCGCTTCAAGATAGGCCATCCCGTTAATGGTGTCCGGCTCGAGATAGCTGCCTTCGGTCCATTCGTTCCAGGCGTTCAAAGTCACCATGCGGCCAGTGGCTTTGCCGGAAAGGACAAAGTCGCGAGCGGCACGGAGCGCCTGCTCATACTGCGCGGGAGTGCTGATGATGACATTCATAAAGGGATAACCGGCGTTTTCGTATATTTCCGACTGCACCGAACGCGGACTGACATCCCATCCCATTATGACATTGACATAATAGGGCATCTTATTGCAGCGGGCGGTCAGGATATCATAAGCGGCGGCATTCTCTTTGGCGGTCCGGTCGTAGTCGCACACGGGAAATGAAGACTGATCCCAAGTCCAGCCATAGGAACCGCAGGAGTTGACGCCGAGCCGCTTCATCAGTTTGTATGTTTCATCTTTGCTCTCAATGGTGACGCAGGCGTTGAGATTCACCTCCCCGAGTCCGGCCCGGGCCACGCGACTGCGAAAATCCCGGAATACCTCCCCGGCCGCGGCTTCGCCGCCGAGCGAGTTAACCAGCTTTGCAAAGTCGAAAAAGGAGAAGTAAAGACCGCCGTCCAGGCGCAAGTAATTCGGTTGCTTGAAGTAGGTTTCAATGCAATGGTTCGTCGCCTTAACAAAGGTTTCCGGCAGGATAGCGCCATCCAGCAATTTTGGCATGGGATACATGCGGCTGCCTGGATGGACGTATATCGGGTCATGGTTTGCCCACATGATCGCGAATTGCAGGTCCGCGCAATTGTGCGCCTTGAGGAAGCCCTGCTCAAGACATTTGGTGCGATAAGGACCGTCACCGAACCAATACCAGTCGAAAATGAAGCCGTCAACGCCGCGCCCGGCAGCAGCGTCTATTTTTTTCGCCATCACGGAGGGATCGGACTCGTCCTCATAGCCCCAAAGCGGGACCTTCGGCTGCTGATGGCCGGGAAAACGGGGCCGCGCGCATTTAAGCACCTCCCATTCCGTCCAGCCCGCGCCGTGCCACTTGTCGTTACGGAGATCAGGATGCCAGTTGGGAAAATAATAGGCGCATATCAACGGCTTTTGAAAATTATGTCCAACAATCATATTATCTTCCTTTCCATGCCTTCATCTTCGCCGGGGAGGAAACTCCTCGATGAGCTTCTTTTTAAGTTGAGCATAACAAGTCCAGTTGTCCAACGAAATGTCTTCAGGCGGCACATGGTCTATGCTCGGTATATATCCGCCTTGCGGAAGCAGATAAGGCAATTTACTGTACAATTCTTTTTCTATGGCCGCCTTGCCTTTGGCAATAGCAATTTTATCTATGCCGCCCGAAAGGATAAAATCCGGGTATTCTTTCCTCAGTTTCAGCAGGTCGTTCCCCGCCGCCACTTCCAACGGCCAGGTTCCATTAACTCCGCCCTCGATCCAGAGCGGAATGAGTTCATGAACGTATCCGTCGCTGTCAACGTAAATGACGTCCACGCCGTTCTTCCTCAGGAAGCCGGTCAGCCTCTTGTAGAAAGGAAGCATGAACTTGCGGAACATCTCCGGCGAGACCATAGAGCTGCCCTTATAAGCCATGTCCTCCCCTATGGTCACCCAGTCCGGTTTGACGTCTTTGAGAACTTTTCCGGCGAGTGTTATGTTGAACTCGCACCAATAGTCAAGCATGTCCATGATAAGCTCCGGCTGGTCGTAGTAGGCCAGCATCAGATTTTCAAACCCCATCATGTATCTCGGAAAGTGGAGAAAACCGACCATGCGAAAAATTGAAAGAGGATAATCCCTTTGCCGGTACAACGCCGCAAGTTCATGCCAATGTTCCGGAAATCTTTCAGGCGAGCCGGGATCAAGTCTTTTTTTGTATTCCTCCCAGTCAGCGCGGTTTTTCACGGGGTGTTCGAGATATTCATCCATCGAGAAGCTGTTTTTCAATGCTCTTCTTCTTATGCCCCAATCATCCAGGAAGAGCTTCCATTTTCCGTCCTCCTCCAGCACTTTATGGAATGACGGACAGGGGCCGCCGGCATTGACGGGGACGCGGTAGCGCATGTATCTATCAAAACCGAAATATTCGTTGAGTCCGAACTCCGCCGGATGCAAAAGGTCCAATTCCATATTCGGACCTTCAGGCCTGTGCGCGATCGGAATTCCGTTGTCTTCCCACACGGGCAAAATATTCCGCGGCAGCCCTTCCTCTTGCCAGCGCGCAAGCGTTCCGGCGTAGAAGCCTACCTCAGTGTTTGGAGCGCGATCCGCATCCATGAAATGAGTGACGCGATAGAATCTTTCCCGGTCGTTCATTGGTCCTTGACCTCCTTTTTAATAATAACCGCCTCTATTCCAAGACAGCCGCCAATTTTTTTTAGGATTTTCGCCTTGTGTCCGATCCCCAGGGCAAAATGATGGGTCGGCCCCTCGGCCACCCAACGTTTCAAAAAAGTTCTTATATCAGGCTGAAAACGTCCATGGGTGTTAGTGTTGCCGGTCGGGAGCACCGGGCCGGCGATGGA
The DNA here is from genome assembly GCA_008636095.1 of Kiritimatiellota bacterium. Classification (GTDB taxonomy): domain Bacteria; phylum Verrucomicrobiota; class Kiritimatiellia; order JAAZAB01; family JAAZAB01; genus VSJD01. The sequence continues at coordinate 8,363 of VSJD01000149.1, forward strand.
CTCGCCTTCGGCAATCACCATCTTGAATTTGCCGTCGGCACGAACGCCGATACTCAGGATAGTCAGCGGGCCTTCCTTGATCTTGAATTCTACCCCGGCCCCGCAACCGGGCTTGCCATGATATTTTTTCAGGCTCCTTATCACCGGCTTGTCGTCGGCGATGCCGATGTGGTGGGGACCGTCATGGCCCACGAGTATGCTATCGCGGTTAAAATCTATCGGATGAAACTCGGCGAAACTGCCGCCGATATCGAGCCGGTCCATAATCAGCATTGCCAGGCAGGTTTTTATGTCGAATTCTCCGCACATGGGAAAGCCGGCGGCAGTGAGCAGAGAGTTTCCCACGATAAAACTTGAGATCAAAGTGCGGGTCTCCGAACCCTCCTCGGCCTCGTAATAATAGGCCAGCCCGTCAAGGCGTTTTGCGTCAATGAACCGCTCCAGGGCCACGGCCGCCCGGGCCGCGGAATCCAGGTCTCTTTCCGTGAGTTTTTCAGTCACGGGATCCGAGACCGGCTCCGGAGCGTCGAAAAACTCGAGGATTTCCCGTTTCTTGTTTTCCGCCGCCGCATCCTGTGGTTTGAGCGCCGTGAAATGTCTCATAACCTCCTCAATCTCGCATTGAACGACGTGGCAGCCAAAGGCAGCGGTAACGGCGGTCGGATCGGTCTGCATGTCCAGCATGGATTCCAGGACGTGCCCCATCTGACCGATTCGGGCGCGACGAAGATCATGTAGAACCATGGCAATGCGGCACCAGTTGCCGATTTCCCGGTCAGCCGCAGCGTCGCCTTCCAGTTGACCCACGATCACTTCCGGCGCCTTTTTGCCCATCCGAATAGCGACGCCGGTGAATTCGGGCACAGCGCAGAAATCGTCATTAAGCAACTGAATGAAGATGGAGGCCTTGGCGTAATCCATTGCCGCCAGCGGTTGCAGGGCAACAAGAACGATAGGAGCGTCAATATCCCTGGCGATGATTCCGAAGGTGGAAGACGTTGCGTAAGTAACCATGTCAATAAACAGGAGATCGAGGTCGGCGGCCTTGATTTTCGGCAGAACCGCATAGGCCTGCTCGGGACGGTCGATCATTCCGAACCCGATGACATTGACCCCATGGTTTTTCACCTTGCGCTCGAAGACGTTCCGTTTCTCATTCAGCTTGGCCAGTAGCCCGTCGAATTGCGGCCAGTAGGCATAGTGCCCGACTGCAAGGATACCAATATTGGCCGTGCACTTTTTACGGCGTTCGATCTTCATGTCTGATTCATCTCCTTATGTCACAGCCGCAGGGTCGCGGAAATGTCCCGGAGATTTTTTAATATCTGATCTTTTTTTTCGGTTTTGAAGCGGTTCAGCGGCATACTGCTGGCCATCGCCATGGCAAACTCGCCGTTACCATAAAATACCGGCACGGCCAGGGCGCCGATACCGCTGCCCATGATGTCCTTCGTAACCGCGTAGCCCCTGGTCCGGATTCGTTCCAGCTCGGCGGTAAACTCCTCGGCGCTACGGAAAAGATTCTTGCCGGCCTCGGGAAAACGAAGCTTTTTCAGGTACGCTTCCCGAAATGATCGTCCAGAGAACGCCAGAACGACCCGGCCGCCGGCGAGATGATGCAGTTCCGCGATGATTCCT
>VSJD01000150.1 GCA_008636095.1 Kiritimatiellota bacterium
TTCTCATCCGGAACAATCACCGCCAAGGAATGCTTTGACTGCCGCCAGATCACAACTCGGACATTGTCGTTGACCAGCGCCAGCACCACGACAGTTTCGCCGAATCGGCGAAAAAGATTTTCTACGTGCGGTGCTATAAATCTCGCCAAGCCGTCGAGCGGATTGACTTTTCCCGCCAAGACCCACAGTCCGAGCCCTAGCCGGTATTGCCGGCGTTCCTGGTCAAACTCAAGCAAGCCCTTTGCCAGCAGCGTCTTAAGCATCTGTTGCGTAGTCGGCACCTTCAGATTCAGGGCACGGGCTATTTCACGCACCCCCACCCAATCCTCGCGCCGGGAAATCTCATTTAAAATATCTATTGCCCTATCCACCGATTGAATCATATTTATGTTTCTCTCCAATGAACACTGTATTGCATGGATAAACACTATTATATTGAAAAACTTTTGTCAACATTATTTTTTACCCCCTTATAACTGCATATATCACCCCTGTATTCGTCCCAAAAATACCGTTACTGGGAAAAATCGAATTCATGGAACCAGCGAATGAGCTTCTCAATAAATTGACTTTCTGCCGGACGTCATCCCGGGCCGCCCAAAAGGCTTCCTGCCGAGGATTGTTTCTTGAACTGCTTCTGCTCATTCTCACTCCGGTTTTCAATCCGTCGCCCAAAGAAGACCGTTCCGAACACCTTGCCAATGAAGCAAGGAAACTTCTTCAGCAACCCATTTCCCAGAAACAATCCATTCAGGAAATCCTCCAAACGCTGGGTCGCTCCTACGCTCACTTGTGTCGTATTTTTCGGAAAATTTACAGTGCCACACCGATTGAGTACCTTAATGCCGTGCGAATAGAAAATGCCAAGAGTTTGTTGAGAAATCCCCGCCGTAACGTCAGCGAGGTGGCCAGGGCAGTCGGGTTTAACGATCCCCAGTATTTTTCTCGTGTTTTCCGCCGATATACTGGTGTATCCCCGAGGGATTTCTATTGGTAGCTCTAACCCGGATAGACAAGGCTGAAGGATAAAACAAACTGATGGTTGTTGAAACGGCCCCGGCCTTCGGGACAGATGTGTTTTCGAGCAAAGACAGATCCCTTCCTCGCGTCTCGGCATAGCCCATAAGGCAAAGGCGGGTACAGTTTCCGCCCCGTTTAAGGCCCGGCACGCGTTTGCTACCGTTTAGCCCATGGGGCCACGTATTTATCAATATCCGCCTCGCTGCGGCAGGCCTTGACCCCGCAATGGAGCGTCCAGGTTTCCGTGTGGGCCGCGGTCTGGCCGGGACGGAGCGTTACTAACGGTCCAAGGCTTTCCAACTCCAGAATTTGTTGATTGGAAAATGTTTCAAAATTCACGTCGCTATCCGGATAAGTCGCGCCGGGTATGCGCTTAAATCTCTTGATAAACAGAAGGCCATTCCGCAGATAGGCCACCCAACCTTCCCGGTGGGCAATGCCGATTTTATTGGCTTCCCGCCTTGGATCCTGCCGGAACAGGATATAGCGTTGCCCAATCGTCAAACGCGGATCACTGAGATCCGTATAGCCCCAGAGGCTCCAATTCTGGTTATGGGTCAAAAGACCCGCATGGGACATCTTCTTCGGCAACGGAATAATAGCCATCCCGCGTTTGGCCATGACCGTCAACGCCCAAGGGGCCAGGGTAATGGCTTGGCGGCCTTTATTCGTCAGCCGGTGCACGATAGTCACTTCATTCCGGCGCTCGGCCAGGGAAATGTCCATCGTCTTCTGCACATGAGTGAGCGAACCCGAAGCCTGGACCGTGCAAATGCCGCCGTGGATTTTACGAATTTTAAGCGGCGCATTGTCCAACTCGTAGGATTTCGGCGCTTCCTCCGGGGCGATCCAGAGCCGGTGTCCGCCGCGGATCATCCATTGCTTCTCGCCGGCACCGCCCATCTGCTCCGGCAGTTCGCCGAATACGTTCTGGGCGCCGATGAAGCCGAAGCGCACAATGCGCGGGCCGACATCCTGGGTGATAATCAGTTCGACCTGGCCATTGGTCAGCCGAATGTTGTGCTTCCAACCCTGGTACGGAACGGTTTCGATCTTTGGCATGCGCGTGCTCCTTAATTTATGGGAACTATTTTCACAAGGTGTTCCGTGTTCGGGGTTCTGTGTTCGGCACGTCTGTAACACTACCTGCCCACAGGACTTTGTCCAGCGATGTAGGCGGGTGCGTAGCATTGTTGGCGGGCTGGTTCATCGGTCATGCTCCACCGAACTCCGAACACTGAACACCTCCCCTGTCGTTGAAAAACCTTGAATTTTTGAGAGCTTGCAAGTAAAGTGCGCGTTTGTCAACCATCTTCCAAGTCAATGGCACAGGCAATTGCCTGCAGGAGATTATCTGCGCTGAAGGAGATTATTATGAACCCACTGCAATCTGCGAATCGTGTGGATTTCAACGCCCTGGCCAAAGCCAAACGGGGCTTTGCGCCCTCCAGCCGGTCGCTGGTCGGCCATGTGCCGACGATTGCCATTACGCCCGTGGCCGACGGCCGTACGGGCGCCTATGAAAGCAACGTGGCCGGTACCTGGCGCATGGCTGAAAAAGTTAGCAACCTAATCCGCCGGCATGTAAAACTGCCCGATGGCACGAGCGTCCGCGTGGTTATGGCGCCGGAAATCGTGTACGGCGCGCGCACCGGCGCGCGCGCCCAGGAAGCGTATACCAGGGAAGGCGTCAGCGCCAACATCTGGGTCAGCCGTTCCTGGGCCTACAGCGACGAGCTCATGAGCGCCTGCCAGGGCTTGGGCTCCAGCGAATGGCTGCAGGCCGCTTATGGACTTAACCAGACCAACCGTCCGGGCGCGGTGTGGCTCAAGGCGTTTTGCGCGGCCATGGATGAAAAGATGCGCCCGATCTTTTCGATCTACAACCCCGATCTCGAAGACGAGGATGGCGACCTGCCGCCCTACGTGCAAGAGCGGATCCTGCGGTTTGCCCGCTGTGCCGCCGCCGTGGCCGAAATGCGCGGAAAAAATTATCTTTCCCTGGGCGGCGTCTCCATGGGCATCATCGGTTCCGATGTCCGCCGTAACATCATGCTCGACTACTTAGGGCTTGGCACGGTCTCGGTGGATATGGTGGCCGTTAAAGGCCGCATGGACCAGGGCTTTTACGACCATGCCGAGCTGGACCGGGCATTCACGTTCATGAAAAAGAATTTTTCCGCCGGCCTGCCCGCCATAGCTTCAGCGACGGGGGGAGGCGGATCCGCCAATGGCGGAAAATTCGATTTCGGCACGGGCCCGCGCCCCTACCCGCCCGACGAACTTTTGCGCCTGTGCATCCTCATGACGATGATTACGCGCGACCTGATGATCGGCAACCCGAAGCTGGCGGATGAGAAAACCGGCAAGGCCCAGGGATTCAAGGCCGATGTCGAGCGCGCCCAGGGCGCCAACGCCATCCTGGCCGGCACCCAGGGCCAGCGACAATGGACCGACCTATACCCGAACTTTGACGTGGCGGAATCCATCCTCAATAGTTCATTTGATTGGAACGGGTTCCGGTCGGCTTATCTCGTGGCCACGGAAAACGATTCCAAAAACGGCATCGGCATGCTGGCCGCCAACCTGTTGACCGGGTTGCCGCAGTTATTTGCCGATATCCGCACCAACTGGACCGTGGAAAGCATCCGGAAGGCCACCGGCAAGAATATCAGCAAGATCGCGCCCAACGGCTTCATTGACAAACGCAATTCCGGCGCCGGCGCCCTGGACTATGCCCTGGACATTGCCGCGCTCATCAAGGGCGGCAAGACCATGCACATTCAGGACGTGGCCGAGGCATTCCGCGCCGACCCGGCGCTTCAGGAAAAGCTGATGCGCGCGGCTTGTGAGCGCACCACCTATATGCACGCGGCCCTGGAATACTTCCCCGGCGACGGCCTTTCCAGCCATTATCGGACACCCGGCGGTATCCCCATGACCGCCTACCGTTACAATGTTGTGGGCAACCAGTTGACCTTCTCCGTGGTCGAAGGCGAAACCATCGAACTGCCCCGGGAGGTGGCGGACCACGTCAGCAAGGTAACCGATCCAACCTGGCCGGAAACCTACTGGGCGCCGCGAGAAATGTCTTCGATCGAATATATGACCCGCATCGGCCCGAACCACGACGGCAATTCGTTCGGCCTCATCGGCGCGGATCTCCTGACGCTAAACGCCATGCTCCGGATTCCGGTGGATATGCATAACGTCCCGTCCGATCAGATCTTCCGGCCAACCTTGTGGGACCGGTTCGGCGGTGACGATTTCCGCGTGTGCGAAAAACTGGGACCGCTGTATCAATAGGAAGAGCCCCAGAGATCAGCCTGCCCGCCATAGTGCTTGGACGACGGCGGGAGGTCAGAAGTCAAAAGTCAGAGATCAGCGGGATGTGAATCAGGCCTTCGGCAACTGTTTCATGTAGCCGCGGGCGTGAGCCCGTGGCCACCGGAGGAATCCACGCCCTCACGGGCGCGGCTACGAAAGAACAAATTCCTATGCATTCTAATATTCTGACCTCTGACTTCTGACCTCTGACTTCTTTTTCACCATGGATACCCCTCCAAAAACATCGTTTACCTATCCCCTGACGGAGGACCAGCAAATCCTCCTCACCGAGGTCCTGCAGTCCGGCAATTACCGCCCTATCGTGGTTCCCTATGCCCAGGTGGCGGCGGAAACCGACACATGCAAGATCATCCTTTACCAGAGCGGCAAGTGCCTGGTCCAGGGTCGCGCGGCGCAGGAATTTGTAACCTATGTGCTGGAGCCCAGGGTGCTGGGACACGTCGGCGTGGGATATGAGGAAATGCTCAACCCGGAAGCCTATGCACCCCACATGGGCATTGATGAAAGCGGCAAGGGTGATTTTTTCGGCCCGTTGGTCATTGCCGGCGCGTACGCAGACAACACCTTGGCCAAAACCATGCTGGCCATGGGCGTTAAGGACAGCAAGAATATATCCAGTGACAAGAAAGCCCATCAACTGGCCCGGGATATCCGTGGTCTGCTGGGCAAGCGGTTCAGCATCGTAATGATCGGCCCGCAAGCCTATAACCGGCTGTACGCGAAATTCCGCAGTGTTAATGCCATGCTTTCCTGGGGCCATGCCCGCGCCATTGAAAATTTACTTGAGCAGGTGCCGGGATGTCCGCGCGCTATTTCCGATCAGTTTGGCGACAAGGAACAGGTTAAACGGGCGCTGATGACGCACGGCCGCAAGGTGGAATTAGTCCAGCGGCACCGGGCCGAGGCGGACGTAGCCGTGGCGGCGGCCTCCATCCTGGCACGCGCGGCATTCCTCAGCGCGCTGGACAAATTGCACAAGGATTATGGCCAAAAGTTTCCCAAGGGCGCCTCCGAGCAGGTCAAGGCGGCGGCCGGTGATTTGGTCAAACAGCACGGAGCAAGCATCCTGCTGAAAACGGCCAAATGCCATTTCCGCACGACCGACCAGGTGCTGGAAAAACTTGGAATCCAGCGCGAGGCACTCGGCCGCGAAGGCATGGTTAAATCCAAGCCGTACACCTTCCGCCGTCACGCGTGATGGCGCTCGCCCGTTGCGCAGAGGATTAGGGCTTGCCTTCCGCGGCCTAAACCGCTAATAATTCCCCCCCAGCGTAGCGGGACCGGCTTATCTGCGTCCTTTTACGGTTCTATCGAACCGCTACTACACCAGCATCCGTTGTAGAGGCCGTTCGATAGAACGGCAAAGTTGCCGAAGGCCTAATTTTATCTGCGGTTAATCTTGGATCATAATAAAGGACTCGCCATGCCAAAGCGCACCGACATTCATAAAGTGATGATCATCGGGTCCGGCCCGATCGTGATCGGGCAAGCCTGCGAATTCGATTATTCCGGCACCCAGGCCTGCAAGGCCCTGCGAAAATTGGGCTTCCAGATCGTATTGGTCAATTCCAATCCGGCCACGATCATGACCGATCCGGGCATGGCCGACGCGACCTATATCGAGCCGCTGAACCTGGCGCGCATGACCGAAATCATCGCCAAGGAGCGCCCGGACGCGCTCCTGCCCAACCTGGGCGGGCAAACGGGGCTCAACCTCAGCTCCGAATTGGCCAAGGCCGGTGTGCTCGAAAAATATAACGTGAAGGTCATCGGCGTCCAGGTGGATGCCATCGAGCGCGGTGAGGATCGCATCGCCTTCAAGGAAACGATGAAAAAGCTGGGCATTGACATGCCCAAAAGCGCGCCGGCCTATAGCGTGCCGGAGGCCGAGAAGATCGCCGGCGAATTGGGCTACCCCGTGGTCATCCGCCCGGCCTATACCATGGGCGGCACCGGAGGCGGGTTGGTCTACAACGCGGATGAATTGCAAACGGTCGCCAACCGTGGCATTGCCGCCAGCATGGTCGGCCAAATCCTGATCGAGGAATCCGTCCTCGGCTGGGAAGAACTGGAACTGGAAGTCGTCCGCGACGCCAAGAACCAGATGATCACCGTCTGCTTCATCGAAAACGTGGATGCCATGGGCATCCACACCGGCGACTCCTTCTGCGTGGCGCCGATGCTGACGATCAGTCCCGATCTGCAGAAGAAACTTCAGGACTATTCCTATAAAATCGTCGAGGCCATCCAGGTCATCGGCGGCACCAACATCCAGTTCGCGCACGATCCCAATACCGGCCGGGTGGTTATCATCGAGATCAATCCGCGTACGTCGCGGTCTTCCGCGCTGGCCTCGAAAGCCACGGGGTTTCCCATCGCCATGGTTTCCTCCATGCTGGCCGCGGGCCTGACATTGGACGAGATTCCTTATTGGCGCGCCGGCACGCTGGAAAAATACACGCCCTCCGGTGATTACGTGGTAGTCAAGTTTCCGCGTTGGGCCTTCGAAAAATTCCGGGGCGTGCAGGACAAGCTGGGCACCCAGATGCGTGCCGTGGGCGAGGTCATGAGCATCGGCAAGAACTACAAGGAAGCCCTGCAGAAAGCCATCCGCTCCCTGGAGATCGGCCGCGCGGGCCTGGGTTTTGCCAAGGATTTCAACCAGCGCTCGCTGGACGAGCTCATGGCCATGCTGAGCGAAGCCACCAGCGAGCGCCAGTTCATTATTTACGAGGCCCTGCGCAAGGGTGCCACGGTGGAAGCGCTTTATCGCAAAACCTATATCAAGAGCTGGTTCATTCAGCAGATGAAGGAACTGGTGGAACTGGAGGAGGAAATCCTCCGCTACAAGGGCAAGACCCTGCCGGACGCGCTGCTGATCAAAGCCAAGAAAGACGGGTTTGCCGACCGTTACCTGGCCAAACTCCTGGTGATCCCGGAGGAGGAAATCCGCCGGCGGCGCACAGCCCTGGGGGCCGTGGAAGGCTGGGATGCCGTGCCGGTGAGCGGCGTTGAAAAGGCGGCTTACTATTACTCAACCTACAATGCGCCGGACCTGCCCGGCGTAGCTCCTGGAGCGAAGACGGGCCGAACGAGCGTCAGCACCCGGCGCAAGATCATGATCCTCGGCGGCGGCCCCAACCGCATCGGCCAGGGCATTGAGTTCGATTACTGCTGTGTGCATGCCGCGTTCGCCCTGCGCGAAGCCGGCGTGGAAACCATAATGGTCAACTGCAACCCGGAAACCGTCTCCACCGACTACGACACCTCCGATAAACTGTATTTCGAGCCGCTGACCGTCGAGGATGTCCTGAGTATTTATGAGAAGGAAAAGCCCGAGGGCGTGGTCGTGCAGTTCGGCGGACAGACACCGCTCAATCTCGCCGGCGAACTGACTAAGGCCGGTGTGCGCATCCTGGGCACGACGCCGGAAACGATTGACCTGGCCGAGGACCGCGACCGGTTCCGCCAGGCAATGGAAAAAATGGGCATTCCCATGCCGGAATCCGGCATGGCCAGCACCCTGGCCGAAGCGCTCAAGGTAGCCAATCTGATAGGTTACCCGCTCATGGTCCGACCCTCCTACGTCCTGGGCGGGCGCGGGATGGAAGTAATTTACGATGAAGAGACGCTGAAGCACTACGTCGCCGCCGCCGTGGACGTCACGCCTGAGCGGCCGATCCTGATTGACCGCTTTTTGGATGACGCCCTCGAGGCCGAGGCCGACGCCCTGGCCGACGGCACCGACGCCTACATGCCGGCAGTCATGGAGCACATCGAGCTGGCCGGTATTCATTCCGGCGACTCGGCCTGCGTGATTCCAACCGTGAGCATCCCGAAGAAGCACCTCGACACGATCGAGTCCTACACTCGGCGCATCGCCCAGGAACTCAAGGTAATCGGGCTCATGAACATGCAATATGCCATTGCCAAGGACGTGGTCTACGTGCTGGAAGCCAACCCGCGCGCCTCGCGCACCGTGCCGCTGGTGTCCAAGGTCTGCAACGTCTCCATGGCGCGCATTGCCACCCAGCTCATGTTAGGCCAAAAACTGGCCGAGATGCATCTCAAGCCACGCAAGATTCCACACTTTGGCGTCAAGGAGGCAGTGTTTCCCTTCAACATGTTCTCGGAAGTGGATCCGCTCCTCGGCCCCGAGATGCGCTCCACCGGCGAGGTGCTGGGCTTGGCCGATTCCTTTGGCATGGCGTTCTTCAAGGCCGAGGAAGCCGTATCGCCGACGCTTCCGACCGAAGGCACCGTGCTCATCAGCCTGACGGATAAAACGCATCGAACCGTCCTGCAGGTGGCTAGGGAATTCGTCAAGCTGGGCTTTCGGATCAAGGCTACGCGCGGCACGCACTCGTTTTTTGCGCAAAACGGTATTCCGTCCGAAGCGATCAATAAGCTCCACGAGGGCCGGCCGAATATCGCGGACGGGATTATGAACAAGGAAATCCAGCTGGTCATCAACACGCCCTCCGGCAAGCGCAGCCAGGATGACGACTCCTCTATTCGCAAGGCGGCCATCAAACACAAAGTGCCCTATGTGACAACGCTCGCGGCGGCGCTGGCCTCGGCCAAGGGCATCGCCGCGCGCCGGACCGGTCACGGCGGCGTCAAATCCCTGCAGGAATACCATCGGGATATCCAGTAAAGACAGACACCAGACGACGGACGGCAGACGACAGACTAGAGAAGAGGACGACTGAGGACAGAGGGCAGGAAGAGAAGCAAACGCTCAACGCCCAACTTCCAACGCCGAACGCCCAATGTCGCGGACGACGGACGACAGACAGTCCCATGTTCTTCTATGTTTGCCTGCGCGTAGCCGTGCGTTGCTGCCGGTAATTGCTCGGCGCACAGCCATAATACCAGTTAAAACAGCGGTTGAAATGGCTGGTATCCACAAAACCCCACTGTAAGGCCACGGCTTTAATTGAGGCATCCGTTGTTTTCAACTGGGATGCAGCCGCATTGATGCGATAACGAAGCGCAAATTCGGAAAAATGAATTCCCATCCAGCGCGTGAATACGGCATTGAATGTTTTGATGTTTGTGCCGCACGCCTGAGCGGCAGTCCGGATTGAAATGCGCCGATGACCGGTAAAAACCAGTTGCAGTGCGCGATTCACCTTTTCCATAGGATCACTGATCGAAACAGGGGGCAGGGCTTGCGGCGCCTTCCAGGACGCGATCAGCATGAGCAGGCTTTCCATCAGCAGTACCCGCAACCAGGCCCCGGCCATGGGCGGCGGATCCGCCGTGACGGACGAAAGTCGTTTGCCGATCGTCAGCATCGCTTTGCGCAGGGCGGGCGCGGTCTGCGGTCTTTTGGCATGGGACGTTATAAAAGGCGCCATCCAGTTAATTTCCGGTTGTTCTTCCAATTGCATCTGGGCGAGGATGGGAGGCCAGATGACGAAGACAACGACCTTGCAGGGGGCCGCGACAATTTCACAGCCATGCGGTTCCCACATCCCGCAAAACCAGACTGCGCCGGGTTTCACCGTTTGCTGGCCATCACGGTAATACCGGCGCATACAGCCGGAAAGCACCAGGCCCAATTCCAGCCCATAGTGCATGTCGCTCTGATAGCCGGACGATTGCCGATGGACATGCGCGCAAACCT
>VSJD01000151.1 GCA_008636095.1 Kiritimatiellota bacterium
GGATGGGATGATCGGCCGAGAGATCCATGGTCAGTTTGCGGACCTGTTCCAGCTGGGAGAGATCATGTTTCATGGCGTAAAAATACATCACATATTCTTCAAAATACATGCGTTATGCGTTGGCGACGAAAGACCATATATTCACAATAAGGTCAAGCAAAAGAAATCGGTTGCCAGGACCTTACACAGGAGAATATAGCCGTGAAAGAAAAAATCGTTTTGATCGGCGCGGGAAGCGCCAAGAGTAACAATCGTAAAACCGGAGGGCATATTTCCATGAATACTAAAAGAGAAACGCGGACCAAAACCCGGCCTTCATCCAACAAAAAGGCCGGCGGTTTCCGGATTGCACTGATTGGCGCCGGCAGTCGGTCATTTGGGCCGAAGGTTATCCGGGACATTCTGCTCTCGTCTGCCTTGTGCGAACGGGGCGTGGAACTGGTGCTAATGGACACCGTCCCCAATCACCTGCTGGAGAACGAACGATATGCCTTCCGCCTCATGGAGCAGTTGGGGCGCCGGATCACCGTCACCAAGACTACTAATCTCGAGGCCGCATTACGCGGCGCCCGTTTTGTGATTACGGCCTTTGAAGTGGACCGTCGCCTGTATTGGAGTCAGGATTTCCATGTCCCCCGCAAGTACGGGTTCAAACAGGTCTTCGGCGAGAATGGCGGGCCCGGCGGCATCTTCCACGCCCTGCGCAACATGGGACCGATTATGCGCATTGCCAAAACCATGGAACGTCTCTGCCCGCAGGCAATGCTGTTGAACTTTTCCAACCCCGAACACAAGCTGTGTGAGGCCGTATCCCGCTTGTCGGGCATTCGGGCAGTGGGATTGTGTCACGGCATTCACATTGGTCAGAGCCAGGTGGCCGAAATACTGGGAATGGCGCCGCACGAGATTCTTGTCCGGGCCTGCGGCATCAACCATTTTACCTTCTTTCAGACCATCAAAGGTGTCGCGACGGGCGAAGATCTTTACCCAAAATTGCGCGCGGCGGAGCGCCGCGCGCGCTGGACAACCAAGTGGCATGACGTGGCCTTAGGCCGCGTGATGTTGCGCGTCTTTGGGCTTTGGCCGTCGCCCAGTACCAACCACTACGGCGAATATATCCGCTGGGCACCGGAATTCATGGCCAGCGAGTTGCACTATTATTACGACGCGCTGGAAGGTGAGCCGTGGGTGACGAAGAATATACCTGATTTTGTCTATACCATTGAAACCGCGCCCACGAACTGTGCCTGGCACCCGAAGCCGGAGGATAACCGCCCGGCCATTAAACAGGAGCACGCGGCGGAAACCGTCCGTCCCTCCAGCGAACTGGCAATCCCGATCATGGAGGCTGTGCTCTTAAACCGGTCCCGTGATTTGGAGGCAGTGAATATTACCAACCGGGGCACCATTCCCAATCTCCCCACCAACATGGTGGTTGAAGTGCCGGCCCGGTGCGACGCCCGGGGACTGCAGGCCGTACCCATGGCGCCTTTACCGGAACCGATTGCCGCGCTCATGCGAACCCAGGCCAGTATCAACCAGCTCCTGATCGAAGCATTCGCTGAAAAGAGCAAGATGAAACTACTGCAGGCAATTCTGCTCGATCCGACGGTTGATTCATACAAACAGGCCGTCCTCATGCTGAACGAAATGCTGAAACTGCAACAGGATTTATTGCCGGCGTTTAAATGAGCTTCGGCTGGGCGGCGTCGGACTCGCCGGCGCATCCCCGCGAACACCAACAGGAGATATATTATTATGATCAGCAGCATATTGACAAACGAACAAATCCGGCGGATTCATGAGGCGTCGTTAACGATCCTGGAGCGGGTCGGGGTGGAGGTGCCGCACAAGGAAATCCTGGGGCGTTTTGCCGATGCGGGCGCCGGGGTGGACCCAGCCACGAGCCGCGTACGTATCCCGGCGGAGCTGGTCATGCGCCTGGTGGCGCAGGCCGGCAAGCAGTACACGATCTACGGGCGTGACTTGCAGCGGACGGCCGCATTTGGCCAGGGCCGGCGCAACTTCAACAGTAACGCAGGCGAGGCATCGTGGGTGGATGAGATCGGCGGCGCGCGGCGCTATGCGACCATGGCGGATGTCGCCACGGCAACGCGCTTTGGCGACGCGCTGGAAGGCATCAACATCGTGGGTGCCATGGCCGATCCGCACGAATTGACCGGCGAGGCGCGTTGCGTGGAAGTGCTGGCCACGATGATCAAGAACACGACGAAGCCGATTATGTTCTGGTTCCATGACCGCGCCTCTGCACGTTTCATCATAGATATGCTCATCGCCCTGCGCGGAGATGAGGCGCGGGCCGCCAAGTTCCCGCTGTGCTATCCGTTCCTGGAGCCGATCAGTCCTTTGCGTTTTCCTTTCGATGGCATAGATTTGCTGTTCGAGACAGCACGGCTCAATCTGCCGGTACCCATCGGACCGATGGCCCAGATGGGTCTTTCGGCTCCGGGCACGCTGGCCGGGACCATGGCCCAGGAAAACGCCGAGATCCTGGCCGGGATTTGCATCACGCAACTCGTGCGCGCCGGCATGCCGGTCTGTTATGGCGGAATTTGCCATGCCTTCGATATGGCCACCACCCAGATGATTTTCTGCGGACCGGAGCAGGCAATCTTCGGCGTGGCCATGACACAATTGGGTAAATTTTACGGGCTCCCGGTTTATATCAACGTCGGGCTCACCGACTCCAAGCGGCCGGACGCGCAGGCCGGGCTCGAATCAGGTGTGACGCTCATGCTGGGTGCGGCGGCGGGGGCGGATATTTTCGGGCACATGGGCATCTGCGGCGTGGACCAGGCCGCCTCGCTCGACATGCTGGTTTTGCAGAACGAGGTGATCCATTACGTGGAAAGCGTCATGCGCGGGGTGGAGGTCAGCGCCGATACGCTGGGCCTCGATGTGATCACCGGGGTGGGTCCCGGCGGAACGTTCATTGACCAGCCGCATACGGCGGCGCACTTCCGGCATGAACTGTGGTTTCCGAAACTCCTCGACCGGCAGTATTTCCAGGCCTGGGCGGATAAAGACGCCAGCAGCACAGAAAACCGTTGCCGCCGGGAAAAGGAAATCATCCTCAAAACCCACACGCCCGAACCAATCGCGCCGGAGTTAGCCCGCACGCTCGACGACATCGTTGCCGCCGCCCGCCGTGAGTTGCAAAAGAAATGAAAATGTTCGCCGCTACACGCTTTAAGGCGGTTGGCCGATCCGGAAGGGAACGGTTAACTCGGGCATGGTTGCGCAATCGGTAGTGATTACCAGGAATTTGCCGTCCAGCGCCCGGGTCGAATATATATTCCGCAATTCGACCCGGTAGCCCCGCGTCAGCGTCGAGCGAACCTGCACCGTGATATTTGTCAGGGGCGGCGCCACCTTGAGGATGTTAAACCCCTGCCGACGGCTGGATTGGACCATGAGCAAGCGCGAAACCGATTGGGTGGTATCGCCCGCCAGCCAGAGCTCATCCGGCACGGTGTAAATGTCCCCCACCACCCGCCCTTGCATGGGCACGGTGAGCTGCGGGTAGCGGGGGGCATCGGTGGTAATCCACACATTGGTTGCAAACCGACCGAGCACCAGCGGCGGCACAGGCCGAATCCGGATCCGATAGGCCAAGCCGCTCTTGTTCGTTTCCAAGTCAACGGCAAACGCCGGCGAAATCACACCGGCGCCGGTAATATGGCCCGGCGCCGAATCGTCAAATCTGATATCCACCGTTTTGACTTCAGCCGCATCGCTCCGCAGATTGCCCCAGTAAATTCGTTCGGGCTTTATTTCCACCTCGGCCACGGCCTCGCCGATCAGGCTTAACGTCAGACGGGGCTGGTCGGGATCGTTGGATTCGATCGTCACGCGTTTGTGCTGAACTCCGGCGCGGCCCTTGAGAATGAGCCGCACCTGCACGGTGGTCTGCTCGCCCGGGTGAATGATCTTGTCCTCCAGGCGTACGCGGGTACAACCGCAATCAGTCTGGACCCGGTAAACAGTAAGCGGCGCCTCGCCCTCGTTGGCCAGCACGAAGGTATGTGGCACGTCGTTTGTGTTGCTCAGTATGCCGAAACAATATTCCGGTTCATCGCAGATCAGGCGAGGCAAGTCGCGGGCGGTGACGCCGGTGCCCATAAGGTAGATAAGGCAAAAGCAAACGCCGAACCACGCGAAACGCGTGGCAAGCATCCAATTTATCCCGCGTTGCGCGGGACGCCGAACGTCCAACACCGAATGAAAAGCAAACATGGCCATAAATAATTACTGACCGCTGACCTCTGATCTCTGACTACTCCCATCACTCGACCATCTGGATGCGGGGCTTGGGCTGTTGGTTATAGACCTTGGCGCCCGGCGGCACGGAATGGGTCAGCCATACATTGCCGCCGATCACGGCGCCTTTGCCGACGACCGTTTCACCACCCAGGATAGTGGCCCCGGCATAGATCGTCGCATTGTCCCGCACTTCGGGGTGCCGCTTAATGCCCTTGATGGGATTGCCGTGCTCGTCCTTGGGGAAACTCAGGGCGCCCAGCGTGACGCCCTGATACAGCTTCACATTTTCGCCGATAACGCAGGTTTCGCCGATGACCACGCCCGTGCCATGGTCAATAAAAAATCCGCCGCCGATCCGGGCGCCCGGATGGATATCAATGCCCGTACTCGAATGGGCCTGTTCCGACATGACCCGCGGGATCAGCGGTACGCCCTTCTGGTAAAGAACATGGGCAACGCGGTGAATGGCGATGGCTTGCAGGCCGGGGTAGCTCATGACGATTTCCATGAGCGAGCGGGCGGCCGGATCGCCGTCGTAGGCCGCCTGGATATCCCGCTGGAGCAGGTCGCGGACGTTCGGCAGGGATTCGACCAGGGCCATGACGGCTTCTTCCGCTTTTTTACGGCAGTCCCCGCAATCTTTGCATTTTTCGAATTCGCACTGGTAGCGGAACGCATTTTCGGCCTGCTCGGCCAAAAGCGTCGCCGCCGAGCGGATTCGGACATTAAGCATGGTTTCCATGTGGTTTTCGGTCAGCGGCTCGTGTCCATGACAGCCGGGAAACAGAATACCCATGAATTCATCCACGACCGCATGCACGGCTTTCTGACCGGCCAGGTTGAACCGTTTCTCCGTATTGACGCCGACCTGACAGTTCACGCAACACGACAGGGTGCCTACGATGGCCGGCAATTTATTGTCCATCCATTCGGTGAGTTTCATAGTTTTCCCCCAACACAGGCAGTCGTCTGTTTTACTGTTTCTTTCTGATCTGGCGTCCGTCATCTGGCGTCTATCTTCAGCTGTCCCGTGCAATCCGGATCAGAACCCGGTCGGACCCCAGGTTGCGCCGGCCTAAGCGGAGCAAGGCGGCATCACCCCAGCCGCGCGGAATGCACAAGGTATCCACAATACGGATATGATCCATGCGGCACAGGGAGTGAAAATCCTTCAGCGTCGAGAGATGGATGTTGGGCGTGTCGTACCACTCGAAAGGCAGGGTACCGGAAACCGGCATCCGGCCCTCGAGTCCCAGCCGCAGGCGATGCCGCCAATTGCCGAAATTAGGGAAGCTCACGATCCCCTCGCGCGCCACGCGCAGCATTTCGTTGAGGACCAGGCGCGGCTTGCGAACCACCTGCAAGGTCTGGCTGAGCACGGCATAATCGTAGGCCCGGTCCGGAATGACGCTTAAGCCCGCGTCGAGGTCGCACTGAAACACATCCAGGCCTTTGCGAAGAACGCTAATGACATGCTCCAGATCAATATCCATGCCCAGGCCGGTAATGGTTTTTCGGGCCATGAGTTCGCACAGCAGTTCACCGTCGCCGCAGCCGAGGTCGAGGACCCGCGCACCGGGGACAATTTGCTCAATAATGCGGATGTAATCCTCTCGCTCCAATTCACCGGGGGCAATTTTGCGTACAAGCCGCCGTAGCGCCGGAGGGATTGAGGGCATGTTCGACACCCGCGTATCCGCGCTCGCCTCGGCAAATTGTCCGCCAGCGCCTGGGCGAAGCGCTTCTGCGGAGCCTGGTAGCGAGGCCGCTCTCGCATGGGCGTAGCGCTCCGGCGGAGCCTGGTCGGCGGGACACGCCGGCGGAGCCGGGCAAGAAGCGCTCGCTGATTCCAGGAACGTGCGCAGTACGTCGGTTAAATGTTCCACCTCTACCAGAAACGCGTCGTGCCCATAAGGCGACGGCAGGAGGCAATAGGAAACGTGCTTGCCGGCATGCACGAGCGCCCGGGCTACGGCCAGCGACTGTTCCGGCGGGAAGAGCCAGTCTGAGCTTAGGGCCACCACCAGGACATGCGTGCGCGGGTCCACGGAGCGGAACGCATCGGCCGGGTCGGCGCAATTTTCGGCCAGGTCAAAGATATCCATGGCCTCGGTAATGTGCAGGTAGGAGTTGGCGTCGAACCGGTCAACAAACTTGGAGCCCTGGTAATCCAGATAGCTTTCCACCTGGAACGGGGTGGCAAAACGCGGCAGGGGCTCATGGATTGCCTTCTTCTCGCGCCCGAATTTGAGCTTCATATTTTCCGAGGAGAGATAGGTGATGTGTCCGATCATGCGCGCCTGGGCAAGACCCTGGGCAGGGGTCTGTGCTTTTCCATAATAGTCGCCATCGGCCCAGGCGGAATCGGCCTGGATGGCGTTGCGACCCACAATATCGAACGCCAGCGCCTGGGCCGAAAGACTCATGGCCGAAGCAATGCACACACCTTTGTCCACCACGAGAGGATAGCGGCGAATCCATTCCAGGACCTGCATGCCCCCGAACGACCCCCCAATGACTGCCGCCAGGCGTTTGATGCCCAGATGCTGGAGCAGGAGATACTGGACGTGAACCATATCGCCGGTGGTGATTGCAGGAAAGGATGAGCCGTAGGGACGGCCCGTGCGCGGATTGAGCGTCGAGGGCCCCGTTGTGCCCATACAGCCGCCGAGAATATTGCCGCAAATCACGTGGAAGCGGTTGGTGTCGATCCCCTTGCCCGGGCCGACCATGGCGTCCCACCAGCCGGCTTTTTTATCTTGCGGGCTGTGGTAACCGGCCACGTGCGCATCACCGGTAAGAGCGTGGCAAATGTAAATGACGTTGTCGCCGGCAGGAGCAAGCGCCCCGTAACTTTCGTAGGCCACCTGCAGGCCGGCCAAGCTTTCGCCGTTTTCCAGAATCAAACCCTCCGGCGGCAGACGGATGGCAACGTTCTTTGTTTCCACTAATCCCACGCTGTCTTCGGTTGTGCTCGGATCACTCATGTGTTTGGTGTTCAGGATTAATACCGGTATGGGAGTATGAACTTGTGGCACATATGTTTGACTCCCATACCCCCATACTCCCCTGCGCCCATGCTTCTCTTCCATTCCCCGTTAACCATCGAACACAAACCATTCTTCACTATGCGTATCTCGCCAGTTCCAGGCCGCGATCGCGGAAATAGAGGAACGTCTCGTAGTCCACATCCGGCGGCGTAGAATGATCCGATGACAGAATATAGGGTGTTTTCGTTTGCATGAGCGGCAGGATTTTTTTCTTCAATTCCGCGTCTATGCGCTTGCGATCATTGGCGATGATCTCGCGAATGTCAATATTCCCCATGAACCCTATCTTGTCCCCGTAGAGTTTGTTCAGCCGTACCATGTCCATGCCGGCCTTCACCTCCATGGCCTGGAGCATGTCAACACCAGCTTCGATCATATGCGGCACCAGCGGCTCAACAAAGCCGCACGAGTGCATGATCACCCGCAAGCCTTTGCTGTGCGCCCAGGCACAAGTACGCTTGTGCGCCGGCATGATAAGCTCACGGTACATGGCCGGCGACATGAACGGCTTCTCCTTGAACCCCATGTCTTCGTAAAAGAAAATACCGTCCGGCAAACCTTCTTCGGCGAACAGCATTTCCCACATGGCGCAGGTCAGGTCCGCGTAGGTTTCGGTCATGTCCCGTATCCAGTCCGGGTCCAGTGCCATGCCCATCAGCATATATTCGTGCCCACAAACCGGGTGCATCTGCTCGAACACGTTGATCCCGGCCCAGCAGAAAAATTCCTGGCGCTCCGCCGCTAGTTTTTTCACACGACGATAGCCCTCAAAATCTACACGGCGCCGATCAGGCTTCAGCAAGGGCTTGATATGCTGCTCCCAGCCTGCACGGTCCTTGACCATGAAATCCACATGCTCCGGAGTTCCGGATTTTTTCTTCCACCAGCGCAGGAGCGCCCCGTTGCCGTTGCGCACCAGCTTGGTTTCCTCATCTTCCTCGACAATGGTCTCCGGAACATCCAGGTTGGCGATGCAATTGAACCACCCGGCGCTCCAAAGCTCCATTTTGAAATGCAGGCCGAGATTCTCGTTTGGGTTTAAATGCCCCTGATCCGTCCAGCGCGCAACTGTTTCCGGCCATATGCTTTCCATAAACGAGGCGCGATCCGCCGGCTTGCGTTGGAGCAGATTACCAACCCGTTCCCTGGCCGTCATTGATTGCATACGCACTCCTATGAATAAATAACCACACTTCCTGCTTGATGTTTAAGCCATGACCGCGCCATAATCAAGCATGAAATCATCATTCCCCATCCTGCAGATTATCAAGCGCGAAGGCAACTTGGCGCCTTATGACCGCGACCGGATCAGCACGGCAATCTTCCGGGCCATGGCCTCGCTTGGAAAGGGTGACCGCGCCCAAGCGGAAGCGTTCGCCCTGGACGTTGAGCACGCCCTGGTTGCCGCCTACGGGGTGGAAGCCACGCCGAGCGTGGAGGAAATTCAGGATATCGTCGAGGAAACGCTCATGGCCCGGGGAGCGATCAAGACCGCCCGCACCTACATCATTTACCGAAACCAGCGCGCCCAGGCCCGCGCCGCCCGCGCCTATGCTTTCGAAGTCACCGACAATATCCCGTACAAAAAAATCTACGAGGTTTTGCGCTGGAACATGGACCACGGGTGCGACGCGATCAGCGACCTTAACGCCCTCATCGCCGGCGGACACTTCCCCCGGCTCGTCCGGGAGGCCGACCGGCGCTACGACGAAGAACTCGACCAGTGTGCCGCCCAAATCCTTGAGCGGCAGGACGCCATCCGGCTGGTCATCGTCGCCGGGCCCTCTTCCTCCGGTAAAACGACCACGACGGCCAAGCTCAGCGAACGCCTGGCGCGCTTCGGGCTGGGGTTCAAGGCCATCAACGTGGATAACTATTTCTTCGATCTCGAACAGCATCCCAGGGACGAGTTCGGTGACTACGATTACGAGGCACCGCAGTCCTTGGACCTGCGGCTGATCAACGAGCACCTGAGCGCGCTCCTGGCCGGCGAGACCATCCAGGCCCCACGCTACGATTTTAAAACCGGCAAGCGCACCCTGACTGTCGACCCCCTGCGGTTGGAGCACAACCAGATCCTCCTGCTGGACAGCCTGCACGGATTGTATCAGGACATGACCCACAGCATTCCGGCGGAAAAAAAATTCCGGCTTTACATCGAAACCCTCGGCCAGTTACGCGCCGCCGACGGCGCCTTTATGCGCTGGGCCGACAATCGGCTCATGCGCCGCATGATCCGCGACAGTCTGAACCGTAATTCCCGGCCGGAGACGACGCTGACCCACTGGCACTACGTCCGGCGCAGTGAACTTAAAAACATCATCCCCTTCATTGGCACTGTAGATTTCCTGGTCAATAGCGCCCTGCCCTACGAGATTCCGATCCTGAAGCACAAGGTGTTCCGCTATTTCCCGGAAGCCGTCGCGCGCTACCACCAGGATCCCAGCCGGCAGGACGCCTATATCCGGGCCAAACGGGTCTATGATTTCCTGTCGCCCTTAACGGCCGTCGCCGATGACGCGTGCGTGCCGGCGGACTCACTGTTGCGGGAATTTATCGGCGGAAGCCGATACGAGACGTAACCCGATCCGTGCGTAAACGCACAGATCGGGAATGGTTGAGGGGGAATGGATAATGGTTGATGCGAATAGCATATCTCTGAACAA
>VSJD01000152.1 GCA_008636095.1 Kiritimatiellota bacterium
ACACACGGATGGCCAATATTTCTGAGCGATGGATCAAGGAGTTATTGCCAGAACTTGTTTTCCGGCTGTCCACCGGTCCAGAGCTATCCGAGTCGTCCTCTTCCTGCTTCATGGACCATCAACCATGCCCCATTAACCATCATCCGCGGGCCGCCGCGCCGCGTTCATAACTTTTCATTATCGCCAGTTCGCGGGGCAGGTGCACCTCGCAGGGGTCGCTCCAGTTGATCCACTCGCCACTGAGATACCCCTCGTAAGGAATGGTCTGCAAGAGCTCGACGGCCCGCTTGTGATCAATGCCGCCATTGCCGATCGGCACCAGTTGGGTACTACCCAGTGTGCCATCGTGGATATGGAGGTGCCGGATCCAGGGTTTTAGCGTCTCAAACGCCTGATCCATGGTCACCTTGCATACCCGTACGGGGTGCATGATATCCCAATTGACGGCAATGGCCGGATGATTCACGCGTTGCATGACCGCGGCCACATCCTCCGGCAGACACCAGGAATCATGGGTTTCCATGCAGACCGTCACGCCGCGCCCTTTGGCATGATCGGCCACGGCGCGCAGGGCATCGGCCACAATGCGAATGGCGTCTTCCCGTTTCTGGTCCTTGGCCAAAGTTCCGCCAAACACACGGATGCGCCCGGCGCCGACGTCGGCCGCCAGGTCAATGCATTTGAGCGTATAGTCCACGTTCTGCTTCGTAATTTCCGGATTGGCGAACACGCAGGAAGTGGCAATGCAGGCGAACGCTACGCCGTCGGATGCTACCTGCTTTTTAATTTCCTTGCGCTGGGCGGCGGACGCGGCGGTTTCAACGCCGTGCTTATGCTGGCTGTCAATCCGGGGTTCCACGCCTTCATAGCCGAAGCGCTTGGCCATGGCCAGCAGTTCGCCCAGCGTCAACTGGGGACATGAAAAGCTCATAAACGAATACTTCATCGCGGTCCCTTTCTTTTGGTTTTTGAGCAACTGCTCAGCGAATCCAAAGATATTTTCACCACGGATATCACGGATGACACGGATTTTAATTTCTGATTTATGATTTCAATCAGCAATTCTGATATCCGTGCCATCCTGTAATCAGTGGTTCCGAGTAGAGTTATGGTTTTTGTGCCAATAGTTTTTCCAGAATATTGTCGCGCGGATAGGCATGGCCGCGATGCTGGCGGAAACCCTCGCCAAAGGCGTATCCGCGACGGGCGCCGAGATGCTTTGATTGTCGTTGCATAAATTCGACATATTCATCCATGCCGTGCTCATGCCGAAGCCATTCCCGTTGGGATGCGTGACAGCACAGCATGGCCGCTTTCTTGTCCATCACGGAACTGATGTCTGTAATTATGTCTAGAAACACGTCCTGTCCAAAATGGTCAAGGCCTTCCACGGTCGAGAAATAGTAAAGATAAGGCAGGCGCTTAATGATCGGCGCCGGGTGCGGCGCCCCGGTAGAATAATTACCCAACGTGGCCGTAAAGGTCGCATCGCGGGCCAGCAGATTGGCGATCTCGTGATCCACCATGTAATCGCCAGGAGAAATGGTCAAGACGATATCGGGCTGAGCGCACCGCATCAGCTCCGAGACCTTGCGACGCGTGGGATTGTCAAACACGGATTCCAGGTCGGGGATGCCGACGCAGTCGTAGGTGGCGCCGATCAGTTCCGCCGCGCGGCGCGCCTCGAGCGCGCGAATGCGGGCAATCTCGTCCGGCGGCAGGGTGGCCGAGCCGCAGGAACCGTTGTTGACCGTGGCCATCGTAATCGCATGGCCGCGCTCCTTAAGCAAAATCAACGTGCCGGCGCACATGAATTCGATATCGTCCGGATGCGCCGCCAAGGCCAGTATGTTCATACCTATACCTTTCGATGGAAGGTTAAAACTTGTGTCTCATGGTTTTCCGTTTGTTTGACGACCTTACGGCATTGACCCGGTCTTGTCAACCCGGCCAGCAATTCGCATTATGGCCGCGCCCGGCCATCAGCGTTCTGGTGGTCTGTCATTCTGAGCGTAGCCCACGCCCGCAACGCTGTCGCGTAGCGACTGCGGGCAGGTAGCGAAGTCGAAGAATCTCCAGCCGAACATATTACCCACAAATAGAGATCTCTCGACTTCGCTCGGGATGACATGTTCGCTGACGACGGAATGCCATAATCAGAATTTCTGCAACCCGGCACCGAAAAGTGCAAAAATGGCGAAAATCGCGTAAATGCCGATTACATCAGCACAATCTCCCGCATAGACCGCTTGGGCACATGATGGCGGCCCTTGGCATCCCGCCAGTATTTGATATCGCCATTTTGCACGGCTTCCAGGATAACTTTTTCAATTGGCCGGCCTAACGCCAGCACGAGCAGGATTTCGTATTTAACCGGAATAGCTTGTCCCGCGCGCAGGCGCTCCCGTTTGATGGAGCCAATGATACAGCCGCCTAAGCCTTTTGCGGTGGCGCCCAGCATGATGCACTGGGCGGCAATGCCGTGGTCACAACCAAACTCCCGCCGGATTGTGGTGTCACCCAGGATGATAATATATGCGGCGGGCCGCTCGCCTTCGACCGGGCCGCCCCACGCTTTGAGATAGCCCGCCCAGGCCAGGCAAGGGAAGATCTGTGCATTGCGCTGCGGGTCGCAGGACAGGATAAATTTCAGGGGCTGTAAATTGCCGCCGGAGGCCGAAAGCCGGGCCAGGTTCACCAAGTCCAACAGGTCGGCACGTTTAATCCTGTGCGCCTGATCAAATCGCCGGACTGTCCGGGTCTTAACCACCAATGTTTTGAATGTATTGGGTTGCATGATTTTGTTCACCTTGAATTAGGTCGCCAAAGGCGGCAACTGTTTCATGTAGTCGCGGGCGTGAGCCCGTGGCCGCCCACCGTCGCCCCGGGGGCTATGGTGGGCAGGCCGTAAGAATCCACGCCCTCACGGGTGCGGCTACCCGGATTGAAAATTCCTATGCCCAAAAAAGAACTCCACCCCCCACGGGGTGGAGCTCGTCACCGAATGATCCTGTCGTCTTAGCGGAGCACGTGCGTCGTCGTCATACGCAGGCACCCGGCATTGGTACCAATAGCGTGCACTTCATAGTCAGATGCCGATAAGTCCGCTGTCCGAACGGTTGCGGTGATAGTGGTCGACGCCGGACAAAGCGGAAACGCCTTGATATATCCGGTGGCGGCACCAGCAGACACAAGCAACCCGAAGGCTCCGGCATCATTTGTCCCAATCGTGGCATAATTGGTCAGGCCATTTTCCAACGCATACTGGTCCTTAGCCGCTTCGATCTGACGCAGGTTATTGATACAGGCGTTCTGCTGGGACGTCAGACGTGCCCGCATGAACGACGGTATCGCGATCGCGGCCAGCAGGCCGATGATCGCCACCACGATCATAATTTCTACCAATGTGAAACCTTTTTTCATTTTCTTATCTCCTAATCCCGATTCTCCGACTTGTCGGACAAGTCCGAAAGGTCGGGATCGTTTTTTTATTGAACTGTTCCGTTTCATCTTACCCCGCGTAGCTCCTTACCTGCCATCCATAGCTCCTTGAGCGACGGATGGAGCACAGCGGAGTCATCCGCCCTTAATTATTGCCTTCCACCTCCTTTCTTGGTTTATGGTATTGCCTGTATTTATACCAAACTAACTAATAACAAGCAATAACTATGCCACCAAAGTCATTACTCAGTATTCCGTAGTCAGAAGACAGAATAAAGAATCATAACTACTAATTAGCTGCTTTTTCTCATTAATGACACACCCTTATTGCTTAACACGACTAATTTTACATAATCACGAATATCATTTATTAGAATATCAGAATATGATTGCTAAAATTGATAAAAAATCAATTAAAACGACGACTTCGGCAACTTTACATCAGGTCTGTCGTCCGCCACCCGTCGTCCCACCTTCGCTCCAGGAGCTTCCCCCTTCGCTTAAATAGCTTCGGCGGACAAGTCGGCGGGCAGGCCGTCGTCCTCTTCAGGTCTGTCGTCCGGCGTCTGGCGTCTGGCATCCTCTTCAGTCCTTCGGCTCCGGCATTTTGCGATAGAGTGTAGCCAGGCTGATCCTTAATGACTTGGCCGCTTTTTGCTTATCGCCGTCCGAATATACCAGGGCCTGGGACAGGTATTCCTTTTCCTTCATCCGCAGGAAGGCTTTTAATGATTTTCCGCGGACATCGTCCATTTTCCTTAATCCGCCATCAACCGCAGATGTGATTTGTTGCAGTTTTGCCGGCAGGCTTTCCCGGGTAATCACGGTATCCTTGGCAAAGGTCAAGGCATGTTTCAGGGCATTTTCAAGTTCGCGGACATTACCCGGCCAGGCATACTGCTCAAACAGATTCATGACGTCCGGGTCCACGGTCGGGATCGACTTGTTCGCGCCCACTTCCCGACGCAATAAATGATAGGCCAACGGCAAAATGTCCTCCGGCCGTTCCCGCAATGGCTTAATTTCGATCGGGATGACGCTCAGGCGATAGTAGAGGTCCTCGCGGAACTTGTTCTGCTCAATCAATTGCTCCAGGCGCGTATTGGTGGCCGCCAGCACGCGGACATCCGCCGGTATGGACTCATTGCCCCCAACGCGCCGGATTTCTTTATCCTGTAAAACGCGCAACAGCTTGGCCTGGATATTGAGTGGCATGGAATCAATTTCATCCAGGAAAATGGTGCCGTGATCGGCCACCTCAAAGAGCCCCTCCTTGTCGGCGGAGGCGCCCGTGAACGCGCCTTTGACATGGCCGAACAATTCCGATTCCAGAAGCGCTTCCGGCAGGGCTGCGCAGTTCAGCGGCAGAAATTTTTTCGTCTTCCGATTGCTATGGGCATGGATGGCCTTGGCCACCAGCTCTTTGCCCGTTCCACTTTCGCCGTAAATCAGCACGGTAGTATCGGTCGGCGCCACGCGCTCGATCATTTCACACACGTTGCGCATGGCCCGACTTTCGGCCACAATGTTTTCAAACTGGTATTGCCCGGTAAGCTGGGCTTTTAACTGCACGTTTTCGCTCAGCGCCTTGTTGTATTCCAACGCCCGCTTGACCGTGATGATCAGTTCGTCCAGCTTGAAGGGCTTGGTAATATAGTCAAAGGCGCCCAGCTTTAAAGCCTCGACCGCCGTTTCCACGGTGCCGTAGCCCGTAACCATCAAAACCGACATCGAGGGCTGGTGTTCCGTGGCTAATTTGAGCAGGGCCATCCCGTCAATCGGGCGCATGCGGATATCGGAGATCATGAGATCGAACGGCGTGTTTTTGATCAACTCCACCGCTTTCTCGCCGCCATCACATGGCACCACCTCATAGCCTTCCGCCTTGAGCAGAACGCTCAACACGCTCAGAATGCTGGGCTCATCATCAACTAGTAATATTTTAGCCATAAGACAGGGATTCCCGTGCATGGTTCACGGTTACAGGGTTGTCGGATTTCGGGCAAAACCAAATAGTGAATGGCGCACCACGCGCCACAAACATCCCTGTGACACGCCACACGTCATCAACCGTGAATTTATAAATAGTGCCAGAATCGCCAACACAATACAAGCGCAAATTCGCGATTTCTTTAAAATCAGATTTTGTGATCATAAATGACACGATCAAGCGTTGGACTGGGATAGACACGGATATGAGAAAAACATTTTTCAATCCGCAACGGTTCTTGCGAACCGCAACTATACCTGATCGTTGTGGCGGCTGTTCGATAGAACGGCAAAGTTATCGAAGGCGACTGTTTCATGTAGGAGACGTCACGCGAAACGCGTGGCAAACACTATGCGCCTGCCCCGCCCACGGCGGGGTGTGGCGACGGCTCGCCTGCAACGCTATGCGTAGCATTGCGGGCAGGTCGCGGCGCGCTCGCCTCGGCGGAGCCTGAGTAGCGCCCCTCCTACCAAATTAAAATCCTTATGGATAACAATTATCCGCCGCCGACTACTTCACCCATTTTGAAGATCGGCAGGAACATGGAGATCACAATTCCGCCGATGATAACACCCAGAAAGATCATCAACAGCGGCTCAATGAGCGAAGTTAATCCGCTTAACATGGTTTCCACCTCGTCGTCATAAAAATCAGCGATGTTTTGCATCATCTCGTCAATTTTACCGGTTTTTTCACCAGCCGCCATCATGTGCACAAGTAATTTCGGAAAACAGGGATGCTTCATCAAAGCGTGCGAGAGCGGCTCGCCTTGTTCGACGATGGAACGAGCTTCGAGGATTACGCGCTCAAACACCTTGTTGCCCGTGGCGCCCGACACGATATCCATGGCTTGGAGAATGGGAACCCCGCTTTTCAGGAGCTGGGCGAAGGTCCGCGCAAAACGGCTGGTGGCCACTTTCCGGTTCAACTCGCCAATGACGGGCATTTTCAGGGCAAAGGTAGACATTTGATAGGCGCCTGTGGCCGTTTTCTTCCATTTTTGGAAGGCAATGAAGACCACGACCAAAAACGCCAGTATAAAGATGCCGTATGCTTTCAATCCATCGCTCATATTAATCAGGAACTGGGTTGGGGCAGGCAGTTTGGCGCCGAAATCTTTGAACATGTCGCCGAAGACCGGCACAATAAACAGGATCATGGCCGTCGCAATGCCAAGGGCAATGCACAGCACGATCACAGGATAACTCATGGCCGACTTCACCTTGCGGATCAGCTTGGCTGCATCTTCCAGAAAGCTGGCCAGCCGGTCCGCTGTCTCCCCCAACTGGCCGCCGGACTCACCCGCCTTGATCATATTAATATAGAGCGTGTCAAAGATTGTGGGATAATGGGTCAGGGCTTCCGAAAAGGAAGTCCCGGCCTGCAGGTAATTTTTTAAGCCGAGCACGACCACCTTGAAATTCTTGTCGCTGGTCTGATCCTCCAGGGCATCCAGCGTCTGGATGAGCGGCATACCGGCCAGCAACATGGCGGAAAGCTGGCGTGAAAAGGCGGGCAATTCCTTGTTCCGAATACTCTTGGCCCCCACGACGCGATCCCCTCTGCTTTTCGAACGGCGCGGTTCCGGTCGCTGTTCCGGCAACGGCCGGTTCGCCGGCGACGGCCGGTTCTCCGGTGGCGGCGTGGCCGCCGTTGACGGCACAGTAGGCAAAGATTTGGTTGATACTGATCGAAAGACCGCCATCGGTAGCTCCTTGAATGGTCAATGGCTCATGGCTAATGGTTGATACGGTCTGTTCCCCTCAATGGAGAACCGCTGTTCCAGTTACGCGCGTGTTCGTGGATAATCTTCCGCTATAGCATATGACAATACGGCTTGTAGTTGGTTAAATCAAGTAAATACCCCCGTTTAACCATTGACCGTTAGCTTTGGTTATTCTCCGCCGGTCACGCTTAAAATCTGTTCCATGCTGGAGATGCCCTGTTTGACTTTCTCCAGTCCCGTCATACGAAGTGTTATCATCCCGTGCTTGACGGCTTTTTTGGCAAGCTCGCCGGCGCTCACGTTTTTCAAAATCATCTTTCGGATAGTGTCATCCACTACCAGGACTTCCATCAAGGCGCCGCGCCCGCGGTACCCGGTATTCAGGCATTTCGGGCAACCGACCGGCGTGAACAAGGTGGCGCCCTCGAAGTATTTGGCGTCCAGGTTATACATCCGCAGATTTTCCAGAGAGAGTTCCGCCGGCTTCCTGCAAGCCGTACAAAGCTTCTTATACAGGCGCTGGGCCTGCCCCATGATCAGCGATGACGCCAGCAGAAAAGGCTCGATACCCATGTCCCGCAGACGGGTAACGGCGCCGGCCGCATCGTTAGCGTGCAGGGTACTGAGCACCAGGTGGCCGGTGAGCGCGGCCTTCACGGCAATGGCCGCAGTTTCAAGGTCACGGATTTCGCCCACCATGACAATATCGGGGTCCTGGCGTAAAATGGAGCGCAGGGCCATGCCGAAGGTCAACCCCACTTTCTCATTGATCTGGACCTGGTTGATCCCCGCCAACTGATATTCCACCGGATCTTCCGTCGTCACAATGTTGACATCCGGCTTATTGAGGTCCTGCAGACCGGAATACAACGTCGTCGTTTTCCCGCAGCCAGTCGGCCCGGTGACCAGGATAATGCCATGCGGCTGGCTGATTGCATAGATAAACGCTTCGTAGGCCTTCGGATCCAGACCCAAGGCCGACAGGCTGGGCGCCAGGTTGGTCTTATCCAGAATCCGCATGGCAACTTTTTCCCCAAAAATCATGGGCAACAGGTTCACGCGGATGTCCACTTCCTTTCCCAGCGCCTTGACCCTGAACCGTCCGTCCTGAGGAACACGGCGTTCCGCAATGTTCATATCCGACATGATCTTGATTCGCGAAATAATCGCCGACTGCAGATTCTTGGGCGCGCTCGGCACCTCATAAAGATCGCCGTCTATGCGGTAGCGCAAGCGCAGAGTTTTTTCCATAGGCTGGATGTGAATATCACTGGCCCGCCGCCGCAACGCTTCAACAATAACGGAATTCACGATCCGGATGACCGGTGCGCTTTCCGTGCTGGCCAGCATCTCGTCAAGACTGACTTCCTCCTGCTTCTCGTGGCTGACTTCCACTTCGTCGTCTTCGGCCACATTTTTTAAAATATCCTCCAGGTCCGGCGAGGCCTGCTCATAAAACTTCTGTAAAATATCCTCCACTTCCTTCTCGGAAGACACGACCGGCATCACCTTCATACCGGTCATCGTCTGGAGCTCATCGACCATGCCGACGTTGAAGGGATCGCTCAAGGCAACGGTCAGGACCTTGCCGATCTTCGCCACGGGAATGGCCATGTAACGCTTGACGGTTTCCCGCGGGATCAGCTCCAGCAACTGGCCATCGGGCGTGAAATGTGCCAGTGACAGGGGCGCCATGCCCAGATATTCGGCTATCGCCAGCGTCATATGGGTGTCGGTGACCAGCTGTTTTTCAACCAAATATTCCTCCAGCCGTTTTTCACCGACCTGAACGGCTTGTAACGCCTCCTGCAGGACCGGCATGCTGATCATACCGCGCCGCAGGAGAATCGCGGCTATTTTCCCGCCAAAGGATTCCTGCTCCATCACACCGTCCTCCTTGAATGGTCAATGGTTCATGGTTGATGCAGTCTGACAGAACGCACGGCTTTACCCCATCGGGATTGAGTCCTTAACCATTATCCATTGACCATCATCCATCGGCCATCAGCTTTGGTTATTCTCCACCGGTCACACTTAATATTTCTTCCAGACTCGAAATGCCTTCTTTGACTTTTTCAAGTCCGACCATTTTTAATGTCATCATTCCGTTGGCGACCGCTTTTTCGGCAAGTTCCGTGGCGCTGGCATCCTGCAGAATCAGTTTGCGGATGTTATCATCCACCATTAAAATTTCCATTAAGGAATTCCGCCCCTTAAACCCGGTATTGCCGCACTTGGGACACCCCGCGGGTTCAAAGAGCTGGGCACCTTCAAAACTCTTGGGGTCCAGATGGTTCAGCCGCAGATATTCGAGCGGAAGCGCGCGGGGCCGGCGGCACACCGGACACAGCTTTTTATACAGGCGCTGGGCCTGCGCCATGATCAGCGATGACGCCAGCAGAAATGCCTCGATGCCCATGTCCCGCAGCCGCGTGATCGCTCCCGCCGCATCGTTGGTGTGCAGGGTGCTCAGAACGAGTTGACCGGTCAGCGCGGCTTTCACCGCAATGGCCGCGGTTTCCTGGTCGCGGATTTCGCCCACCATGACAATATCGGGATCCTGGCGCACAATCGCGCGCAAGGCCAGGGAAAAGGTCAGTCCAACGTCCTCATCGATCTGGACCTGCGTGATCCCCGCCAGCTGATATTCCACCGGGTCCTCCGTCGTCATGATATTGACATCCGGCTTATTGAGATCCTGCAAGCAGGAATACAGGGTCGTCGTTTTTCCACTGCCGGTCGGACCGGTGACCAGGATAATACCGTGCGGCTGGCTGATCGCATAAATCAAGGACTCATAGGCTTTCGGATCCAAGCCTAAGGCCGCAAGACTGGGCGCCAGG
>VSJD01000153.1 GCA_008636095.1 Kiritimatiellota bacterium
TTGCTCTTATCGAGAATACGCATTACGATTTTTTCGCCGTGAATCAGGGGCAGTAGACTCACGCGCACGTCCACTTCCCTGCCCAGCGCCTTGATATTGAACCGTCCATCCTGAGGAATACGGCGTTCCGCGATGTCCATGCCCGACATGATCTTGAGTCGCGAAATAATCGCCGACTGCATATTTTTGGACGGACTGGGCACCTCATATAGATCACCGTCAATGCGATAGCGCAGGCGCAGAGTTTTTTCCATCGGCTCAATATGAATATCGCTGGCCAGCCGCCGCATGGCTTCCACCATGATTGAGTTGACAATGCGGATCACAGGCGCACCTTCAGCGCTCTCCAGCATCTGGTCCAGGCTGGCTTCATCTTGCTTTTCATGCCCGACTTCAACATCCTCGCTTTCCATCATGTTCTTGAACATATCTTCCAGCCCCGGCGCGGCCTTTTCCGCAAACTTTTGAAGGACCTCCTTAACTTCCCGCTCCGTCGCCACGACGGGCACGACGTTCAGGCCAGTCATCGTCTGGATTTCGTCCAGCGCGCTTATATTAAAAGGATCTCCCACGGCCACCGTCAGCATCTTCCCGATCTTCGCGATCGGAATAGCCATGAGCTTATTGCACACCGCCTGCGGAATCAGCTCCAATAGCTGGTTCTCCGGGATAAAGTGGGCAAGGGTCATCGGCGGGATGGCCAGGTATTCGGCAAGTACCATGGTCATATCCGTATCCGAAACAATCTTGCGATCAACCAGAAACTCCTCCAGGCGCTTGCCATCGGCCTGCGCGCCTGTGCGCGCCTTCTGGAGCGTGTTAATGTCAAGCATGTTACGCCGCAACAAGATGGCCGCAATGTTGTCAGCGAAGGATTCCCTCGCGGGGAGGGGGGTGTTGTGTTTTACAACTGGCTGCTCATCGGGCATGCTAAGAGCCTCTTAATTAGACCACGCGGCGGGGTGCCGTTAACAAAAGAGATTAGCCACAAAAATGCACAGGATTCACAAGAAAAAAAAACAGATAAGAATCTTTCCTTATGCCTCAACCTCTTTTTTGTGCTTTTTGTGCATCTTTGTGGCAAACCTTGAAATTCCTTAGATTCTACTTCGTAGAATGAAGACTTGTGTCATTGTTTAACAACGCTTATATTATAGCCAGCGAATCGGAGAATCAACACATTTATTAGTTACCAGCGGGGTGCCGTATGACTGATGCTCAGCATACCAAATCGGCGTCAGAAGCCGAAACGGAAATCTGGAACGCCATCGCTTATTTTGAAAAAATCCTGGAAGCGCTTCCCCATGACCGGCTTTCGCTGGAAACGCTGGCCAGCGCCTATGAGAAAGTCGGCGACCATACCCGCGCCCAGGCCTATACGCTACGCCTGGTTCAGGTGCTGATTGATGAAGCCGATGAAGACGGCATTGGCGAACTGCTCGTCAAAATCAGGCAGTTTGACCAGAACGATCCCGAGGTTAAGGCGGCTATCACCAGCCTGGAAAGCCTGAAACCTGAGAAGGTCATGGCCGTGGTGCGGGACGACATGGACCAGCTGTCGCGCCGCTCCGCGAATATTGCCGGCGAAATCTCCATGGCCTGGAATCTACTCCAGGCCAACAAACTCAACCAGGAAGACTATGCACGCGTGGTACACGATCTCTCGGAAAATTCGGCCCGCGCCCTGGACGTGCCGGTCTCCACCTTGCATGTGCTCCAGGACCGCAATCACCCCGGGTTCAATGAAATTTTCGCGTTCGTCTCCTCGGCCTGCAACCTGCCGATCCTTTCGCTGGCCAACTTCGATATTCAGCCAGCCACGGCCGCGCTATTACCCATAGAATTTTGCATCAAGCGCGGTGCCATCGTATTTGAACTCATGAGCAACGACGCTCTGGTGGCCATCCTGAACCCGTACGACACCCAACTACCCCGGGACATGGAGGACCTGACCGGCAAAACCTGCCATCGGTACCTTGTGACCCCCGCCGACTTTGACGCCGCCCTGGATAAGATAAAAAAGATGAAGTCGGAAACCTGAATTCTCAGTTGAGTGTCATGCCCATCTTCAGTGACCGGGTCTCCTTGCCGCATTTCAACACCACGCTGTCCCGGCGGATTTCAATCAGGGTAACGCCATCTATCTGATCTCCCAGGAGGATCAGCCGATTATTTAAACGCGCGCCCGCCCGGCCGGAACCAACATTACTGAAGATGGCCGAGAGCTTCAGCCTCGGCCAGACCACCGGCTTTAAGAGCGCACCCTCTTGGTCGGCACTCACATTGCTGAAGATGGCCGAGAGCTTCCGCCGCGGCCAGGTCGCCGGTCCGGGGACGGCCACCGACCCTCCCCGTTCCTTCACGCCGGGCAAAGCCGCATTCTCCTCTATGTCTTCCCCTTCATCCGCAAACGCCGGCGCGGCCGCGGCCGCCGGACTAATCCATGGCCTGGATGCGGCTGCACTTGTAACCACTGGTTTAGACATTGCCGTGGCCGGCGGTTGAGCCGCTGAAGGGGACACCTTAACCGATGACTTGTCTAAGGTCGCACGTCCATGGATCAGGTCCGACATGAATGGGCCAAGCAAAGTGCGCTCCGGCGACTGTTGCAGGATCAGGACCACCAAAAGGCCTCCGCTCCATGCAATTAGGACGCAGAAAATAATAATACCGGCAATCAGTTTCCACGATTTACCCGATTGCACCGGCTTCTCCGGACCTGCCTGCCCGCCCGCAACGCTGTCGCGCCCGCCTGCAGCGTTATGCGCAGCATTTCGGGCAGGTAGCGACTGCGGGCAGGCAATGCTATCCGTCGGCTGACGGATTGCAGGCGGGCTGGGCGGTACGGGCATGGCCTCCGGCACGGAAGGCGCTGCAGGCGGGCAGGCGGGTGCGGCCTTCAGCGGAACCCGAGTGCTTTCCGATTCTTCCTGCTGTCTCTTTAAGGCATCTTGAATCAAACTCATGATCCACCCTCCAACTGCTGAATGGCCTTCAACACACATTCCCCATCAAGCCGTCGGGTCCTCGCCACATACCCGGCCAGCAAGGTAACATCGCACACGGCATTAATCAGACGCGGAATACCCGTGGAATAATGATACACGCGGCGCACGGCTTCGTCACTGAATATCTCGTCACCCTTCCACCCGGCCGTCTCCAGGCGATGCTCAATGTATTGCTTCAGTTCGGCTTCTGTCAAAGGGAAAAGGTGATAGCGTACCGTAATCCGTTGACGGAGCTGGCGCAGGTCCGGCGCCGCCAGGCGCTGGCTGAGTTCCGGCTGTCCGCAAAGCACGATCTGCAGGAGTTTGTGCTGGTCCGTCTCAAGGTTGGAAAGCAGGCGAACCTGCTCCAGCACGGCCGGCGCCAGGTCCTGAGCCTCGTCAATAATCAGGGCCACGTTGTTATTCTGCCGTAACTGCTCCAACAGAAACGCGTTCAAGGTTTCCAAACAGGCCAGCCGGTCCCGCCCTTTCGCCGCCAGCCCGAAGTCGTGCAGGATCGCCCGCAGTAATTGGTTCTCAGTCAGCCACGGGTTCAACACCAGGGAGGTTTTAACATTCCGCGCCAGCGACGCCAGCACTGCCCGGCAGATCGTGGTCTTGCCGGACCCGACTTCACCCGTCAGCTCGATGAACCCTTTGCGGTTCTCAATGCCGTAAATGAGATGGTCAAACGCCTCACGGTGATGCTGGGCGAAAAATAGAAACCGGGGATCCGGCGTGATATTAAACGGCGCTTCCTTGAATCCGTAGAATCGCAGGTACATAAATAAGAAATGGTTAATGTCCCGCGCGACGCGGGATAAAATTGATGGCCACGCCTTTGGCGCGGTAAACTTGCTTGCCACGCGCTGCGCGTGGCCCCGCGTTTCGCGGGGTTAATGGTTTAATGCTCCTCATGGTTGGCATGACCTTCCGCTTGCTCGCGTTCACACACATGCCGGCGCTGAAACATAATCGTCTGCCGCATGGCCGCGGGCGCCACGCGAGCACAGCCTTTCTCCGCCAATTCCGCCACCCGTTCGCGGATGCCCACCCGCCCAGGAAAAAGCGCCAGCATATCCCGGTAGCACGTCAGGGCACGGGGCACATCTCCGTTCTCCTCATATAACAGGCCGCGATAGACGAGCATCTCGGCGCGATCCAACTGCGCCTGTATTTTGTCCGACCCGTGATCCCGCTCCCAGAGCCGGCTGGCGGCGTCAAACGCGCGCGCGGCCTCGGTCAAAGCGCCCTTTTTCAGCGCCAAACGCCCTTTTTCCTGGTAAACACGATAGTCCTTAGGATTTTTCGACCGGGCCTCGTCCAGCACGCGTTCGGCGAGATCCGGGCGGCCCCCCTCGCCCGCCAGCCAGAATGCGGCCACAACATAGGCCTCCACATTATGCGGATCCGCGCGAGTCGCAAAATACAACCACGGCACCATCTCGTTCACGCCTTCCGCCTGCAAATGTACGTGTCCCTCGGGGGCAATGACCTGGGCCAGGCGCATAAACCCACTCGTAAAAGCCGGCCGCCGGTAAACGCCTACACCCATGTGAAACGTTCGATCAGCGTTTTTATACAATTGATTGCCCACAGCCACGCGGCTTGCGCCGAGTGCTTTGATCGCCACTGAACCGGCCATTGCCGGCGAACCGGCCGTTACCGGCGAACCGGCCGTTGCCGGAAAATCCGTTTCATCGCCGGGCATTAACGGCGCACTGGTCAGTCGGCAGCAGAGCGCAAACGCCGCGCTCCACAGAACCGCCAGGACCAGCGCCACCCAGATTCCTGCCCTGACCCACGGCCCTTTCACAGCATTGCTCCCCGCGTGAACCGCTTGTTCCGGTAAGCCAGCCAACCCAGTGTCAGGAACACGGCGGTCATCAGCAACCCATAGACTAACGTCAACAGCACCGCTGCACCGGGCGCCGGCGGCCACCCGTAAACCAAGCGGCGGCGCATATCAAAAAGCTCCAGGTGCGGCAAGGCGTAATATATTACCATGAGCCCGGTTTGTACCGCGCCCCGCGCCGTCAACGCCAGGTCCGGCACACGCGGCAGTACCAGCCAGGCGGCCAGGGTGACCACGTAGGTCAGCGCAGAGGCCGCATCAGCATGCAGACGTGTTGAAAATGCGATACCTAACGCCGTGATTATAGCAAGCAGGCCAAGATGCAGGAGCCAGGCCTGCGCCAGTACCACCCCGCCGAAGCCCCCTCCGCGCAGGGCGACCATGAGCACCAGCAGGACATAAAACACGAGCGTGGCCGCGCCCACCACAAACCACGCACCCAACCACTTGCCGAGCAAAACCTCCACCCGGCTAACCGGCTTAGCCAACAGTGTAAAAATCGTGCCTTGCCTTTCTTCCTGCGGCAACTGGCGGGTGCTGACGGACACCGCCAGAATCCAGGAGCAGACCCACGCCAGTAACAACCCGATTTCCTTCAAGTAACTGACGGCCTGGCCCAGCCCGAACAGATTGAGCGCCATAAGCGTCACCAGGAAAGCCGCCAGCAGGATGAGCAGGACATAAACATCCTTCCGCCGGATCATCTCCAGCCATACCAGCCGGGCCAATATCAGGATCCGGATCATGCGACCACCCTGATGAAATATTGTTCCAGGCTTTCGCCGGCAATGGCCGGTTCGCCGGCAACGGCCGGTTCGCCGGCAACGGCCGGTTCGCCGGCCTTGACCAGATCCGCCACGCGGCCTTCCGCCACCAAGCGCCCGGCCGCCAGGATGCCGACGCGGTCACACACGCGCTCCACTTCCGAAAGCTCATGCGATGAAAAAAACACCGTTTTACCACGCTCCCGGAGCGTGGCAATGATTTCGCGGATGCGGATCCGGCCGAGCGGATCGAACCCGCTGGCAGGCTCGTCCAGGATCACGAGGTCGGGATCATTAACCAGGGCCTGGGCCAGGCCAATGCGCTGGAGCATCCCGCGCGAATAGGTTGCCATCCGACGGTCGGCCGCCGTTTCCAGATCGACCAGGGCAAGCAGTTCGGTCGTCCGCGCATATAGCGCGGTGCGCGACAGGCCGAAGAGCCGCCCGGCCATAAGCAACAGTTCGCGTCCCGTTAGAAACCGGTATGTATCCGGATGTTCCGGCAGGTAACCAATTCGGCGCCGCGCGATGGTATGCCGGACATCCTCATCGAACAGCCGCGCTACGCCGGCGGTGGCTTCAATGAATCCAAGCAGAACGTGCATGGTAGTGGTCTTGCCCGCACCGTTGGGACCCAGGAATCCGTACACCTGCCCCTGGGCGACGCTCAGGCTCAGCCCCTGCAGGGCGCGCACCGCGCCGCCGCGCGCGCCCGGAAATTCAACCACCAAGTCTTGAATGTCAATGGCATTGGACATGGGAAATTAGAAATTAGAAATTAGAAATTTGGTCTTCACGCTTTTCCGGTCCGTCCTCTGTCCTCTGTCATCTGTCATCTGGCGTCTGTCGTCTGTCATCCGGCGTCCGCTTCCCTCTCCATGGGATACGGTACGCGCAACAGCCGGGAAATAGTTTTAAAAAATCGGCGTTTTTCGGCGGAAACAAATGTCCGTTCAGCGGCAAGCTGGCGGGCCATACCGGCAAAATCCAACCCCGCCGTGGCACCGACATGTGTTTTCAGCGCAATGGTCCTCGCGGGATCCATGGCATCCAGTTCGCCCAAGTGGTTTTTGACATAATGGTAGGCATCCCGGAAAGGCATCCCGCGGGCCACCAAGCTCAACGCATGATCGGCGGCAAATACCGCCGGAGTGAATCCACGCCGCAAAGCCTTCCGGTTGACCTTCAAACCGGCAACCAGTGACGCCATGATCCGGAGACTCGCGCGCGTCATCGTCAGCCCCAGCATAAAGGGTTCCTTGGCTTCCTGCAAGTCACGGTTGTAGCCGCTGGGCAGACCCTTAATAATATCCATAACAGCCTGGGCACACGCCATGACCCGCGACGCACGCGCCCGCACCAGCTCCAGCACATCCGGGTTGTTCTTCTGCGGCATAATACTGCTCCCGGTGCACATGTCCGACGGCAAGCCAAAGTAACTGAACTCCGGCATCGTAAAGATCAAAAGATCCTCGGCCAGCCGCGAAAGGGTGATCATAACCTGGCTCAACGCCGACAGGATAACGCTTTCCAGTTTCCCGCGGCTGTTACCGGCATGCAGAACATTATGGATCGGGCGACGGAACCCCAGCAGGTCCGAGACCTGCTGGCGGTCAAGCGGCAGAGGGACACCATAACCGGCGGCCGATCCCAAGGGGCACTGATCGTTCAGGTCATAGGCGCCTTTCAGCAAGCGAACATCATCAAGCAGGTCCTCCGTGTAGGCCGAGGCCCACAGTCCAACCGAGCTGGGCATGGCCGGCTGAAGATGGGTCCGACCAACCATGGGCACACCGCGATTCCGTCGCGCCTGGATGAGCAACTCCGCGCCCAGCGCTAATGCTTCCTCAATCGCCGCCAGCAATTGCTCTTTGGCAAACAGGCGTAAATCCACGGCCACCTGGTCGTTGCGACTACGGCCGGTATGGATTTTACGGCCCAGCTCGCCGAGCCGGCGAGTTAATTCGCGTTCCACTGCCAAGTGCACATCCTGGTCCTGGAGTGTGATGGTAAAGGCACCGCGACGCGCCCGATGCATAATTCGGACCAGTTCAGTTACGATCCGGTCTCTGGCACGCGCTGAAAAAATTCTGGGGCGCAGCGGCAATCCGGCCAGCATGGTTACATGCGCCGCAGATCCGATACAGTCGGCATCCACCAGGCGCGCATCCAACTCCACATCCTTACCCGCCGTGTAAGCCAGGACGTCTGCACGAATGGTTCCGATCATGGTCTGGCCAACGCCAGTGGTCTGGCCAACGCCAGTGGTCTGGCCAACGCCAGTGGTCTGGCCAACGCCAGTGGTCTGGCCAACGCCGGTGGTGTGTTTCGAGAGGGTTTTTTTCATTAACTTAAGTCCTTGGTCATGGGCTCTGCCAGGCCCTGTTTTTTACCGCCACTGCGACTTGTCCTTCCTCGAGCTCCAGATGGGTCACATTCGTGAGCAGGGCGCGTTCCCGGAAACTCGCGCCCAGGAGCGGGCGCAGGGCGGCAGTCGCCGGTGCGCTCACCGGACCCGGTAACGGGAGATGTCCAATCCGCCCACTTCTTATCGTCCATCGGAACCCCGCATTATGCGGGGCAAGCCCACGTGGGCCCCGTTCGGGAACCACCGTTATTTGGCTGGTCACGTTCCACGGACCCAGCTTAAGAGATCCAACCGTTACTGGCCCCCACACGGATACCGTCGAGATCGTAATGGCATTAGGACGGATGGCCACCTCAACCGCCTGCAGCACGGTTGCCCATACGCCCTGGATCCGGGGAGAATGGACATTACGCAGAAGGAGACCAAGATAGGCATTGATTTCCCGCTCGGCAAATAATTGTGACGCGGGGCTCAGACCTTTTTCCAGCAACAGGATTTTTCTGCGCGCCTGCTGGGCATCCGCCTCGGTTCCCTTGTGGCCTTCGAGCGGCATCGGCCAAAAGGCCAACGCGGCGCCGAAGGCAATACCTGCGAACAGCACCAGCCACACTAAGCGCCGGCCCCGCCCACTCCTCGGCTTGAATTCCGGTTCGTTCCAAGCCTTGCTGTCAAGCGCCTGGATGTCCAGCTTGGACCGGCACTGCATGCAGAAGATATGGCCTAATGCATTCTCATACCCGCATTGCGGACATCGGATCATAATGGGGTTCAGGTTTTGGCGGCCGGGCCGGGTTTTTCCGTTTTGGCCGGTACAGCGGCCTTGGCGCCGTCTTTTGAAGCGGGCTTGCTCGTCTCCGCGCCAGGCTTATCCGCCGCCGATTGCTTCTTGTAATGGTCACTGCGGTAATCCGTCTGGTAAAATCCCGAACCCTTGAAAATAATCCCCGCGCCACGGCCGATCAACCGCCGCACCTTGGCCTTTTTGCATTTTGGGCACCGGGTAATGGGTTTGGCCGTGATGCTCTGATAGAGTTCGAATTTATGATGGCAGTTGCGACATTCGTATTCGTAGGTTGGCATAAATGCTGACCACTCCTCTCTTTCTGACCAATAACACCTGACGCGATCATGATATACAATACCCTGAATAATTCAATCCCTCATTCTGCGTCAATA
This sequence comes from Kiritimatiellota bacterium, assembly GCA_008636095.1. Lineage (GTDB taxonomy): Bacteria > Verrucomicrobiota > Kiritimatiellia > JAAZAB01 > JAAZAB01 > VSJD01. Next base: position 9,151 of record VSJD01000153.1, read on the forward strand.
CGCAACCACTCAGGAGCCAGAATTCAGGAGTCAGAATTCAGAACGAGAAAAACCGGTATGAGCCTTGGTCGCCTCCCGCGTAACGCGGGATAAATATGGCGCTTGCCACGCGTTGCGCGTGGCCGCCCCTCTGTAGGCGGGTAAACATTTCGTTCTGTATTCTGTCTACTGACTTCTGTATTCTGTTTGCAAAAGCAAACTTTTGCAAGCAACTCAGGCATAAGAGAGCATTGCCATGTTTGATCTGCAGCATTACCTGGACAATAACATCCAGTTGATTAACACCGCGCTGGACCGGCGCCTGCCGGCCGAAACCGAACGGCCCGCTGCGCTCCACAAGGCCATGCGCTACAGCGTGTTCGCCGGCGGCAAGCGCCTGCGTCCGATCCTGTGCCTGGCAGCGGCAGAAGCTATTGGCCAAGCCAATGATACGGCGTTCACCGCCGCCCTGGCGATCGAAATCCTGCACACCTATACCCTGATCCACGATGACCTTCCCAGCATGGATGATGACACTCTGCGCCGCGGCCAGCCCACCCTGCATATCGTGGCGGGCGAGGCCAATGCCATCCTGGCCGGCGATGCACTGTTGACCCTGGCATTTGAATGGCTGGCGGAAGTGCACGCACCGCCGCCCTACCCGCCCAATCAGCTCGGTTTGGAACTGGCGCGCGCCGCGGGAAGTCGGGGTGTGGTCGGCGGGCAGGCCGAAGACCTGGCCGCCGAAGGCCGGCCGGCCGATCCCGACACGGTGGATTACATCCATCGCCACAAGACAGCCGCACTCCTGCGGGCCTCGGTACGTATGGGCGGCATCGCCGCCGGCGCCGATAATAGGACCTTGGCAGCATTGACCGCCTATGGCGACGCCATCGGCCTGGCCTTCCAAATTGTGGATGATATACTGAATGAAACATCAACCGCCGCCACCTTGGGCAAAGCCGCCGGTAGTGACCGGCAGCGTGGCAAAATGACGTTTGTCACCGTGCATGGATTAGCGGCCGCCCGCGAACGGGCACGGCAATTGACGGAGGACGCTATTGCTGCGTTGCAACCGCTCCCGGGAAATCGGGAGCCGCTGACGGCATTGGCCCGATGGATAATTGAACGAACATACTGAATCCCTTAATTAAGGGAATCCATGACCTGGCCCTTACTTAATTATCTGGCGAACCGGTGGCGCGCTTTGCCGCCGTCAGCGCGCTTCGCCGCGGCATCGGCAGTGGCGCTTCTGGTCTGGACGTTTTCGTCCAAAGCTCTCCAGGACATTCTCGTCTTCGGCGCGTTCCTATTCGCGCTGACGCGGGCAGGTCTTGGCACGGGCGCCTGGAAGCAGCCGGCAGGTATCGCTTTTATCGTCGTCGTGCTCCACCTGGTTTTGTCACTGTCTTTCTCCGAGCATCCGCGGCTCTCGCTGCGCGATTTCAGCGGCTTCCTGGAAGTGCTGGCGGGCGCCTTTGCCATTCCGGTGCTGTTCAATACGCGTGAAAAAATCGCCGCAGCACTGTTTTACAGCGCCGTCGCAGTTGCCCTGACGCTGGGTTATGATCTTGCACGCTTGGCATACCACTTGGGTCCGGCCTTGCTGGCCAAGGGACATATCTTTACACCGTTTATCCTGAACCATGCCAATGTTGCCAGCATGCTGGCCGGCGCCGCTATTTTCGTGTTCTTCCAACGCGGGCTCTACGTTATCACGAAACGTAACTGTTGTCCGGCATCCGGCGTCCGTCTTCAATCTTCTCCGGTCCGGCATCCCGCCTGCGGCGGGATAAATTCGGCGCTTGCCCCGCGTAGCTCCTTGAGCGTAGTGGGGTCTGGTGTCTGTCGTCCCGCCTTCGCTGAAGCTACGGTGGGCAGGCTGTTGTCCGTCTTAGGCTGCCTGCTGGGTATTTTGATCTGCCTGGCGCACATGGTCATAATGGCTTCGCGCGGTCCGCAAATTGCCTTCGCGCTGGCCATGGGCGGCGCCGGGCTCCTGATTCCCAGCCGGGGCGGCAAGTTGTTGTGGTTCCTTGGCGTGGCCCTGGCAGCCGGCGCGCTGATCGTGAACATCGAACATGTTAATCCCCGGTTCCTGGAAAAAAGGAGCATGACGAATTTCAGCGAGCGCGTCACGGTTTGGGCGCATACCTGGGATCTGGCTCGACAACGGCCCTGGTTGGGCCATGGATACGGCAAACGGAATTTTGAGGTGGTGTATTACAGCACGCATCCCCCGAAGTCCATATTCCATTACCCGCACCCGCATCAATTCTGGCTGAAACTACTGTTTGAATTCGGCTGGCCAGGCTTGATCCTGAACCTCCTGGCCTGGATAATCCTGGCCCTCGGCCTGTGGCGGTGCGTATTTGCCCAGCCAACGTTCACCGACCGCCTCCTGCCGGGAACTGTGGGACTCATGCTTTGCTTTATCCACCTGTACGGCCTGGGCGATTATCCTGACAATATCGTCCTGGTGGCCCAATTCTGGCTCATCCCCGTCGCTTTGGTGCTGATGAAAAAAACGGACGATGAACACACCACTTGAACCAACTCCGGAAGCTCATCCGATCCGAACCTTCATGGCCGTGGCCATTAGCGAAGCGATCCGGGGCAAACTGACTGAGATTCAGGCCCGGCTAAAACAGACCGGCGCGGACGTCGGCTGGGTTGCGCCGGCCAATATTCATCTCACTATCCTCTTCCTGGGCACGGTATTTGAATCACAAGCTTCAGCACTCGCTGCCGCCGCGGATGAGATTGCATCGGCCTATCAGCCCTGCACACTGGAAGTTAAAGGCCTTGGCTATTTTGGCCGAGCGCAATCGCCCCGGGTTATCTGGGCCGGCCTGACGGGCAACCTGCAACCACTTCTGGCTCTGCAGAGAGAAATCACGGAAGCCGCAAAACGGACGGGGATTTTTCCCGACGCCAAGCCCTTCAATCCGCACCTGACGATCGGCCGGGTGCGCTCCTCCCGCCGGGCGCAGGAATTATTGTACGCCATGGAACCTTGCCGGGACATGGCATTCGGACCTTTGAAGATTGAGAGCGTGCGCCTGATGAAGAGCGCGCTGACGGCCCAGGGTCCAATTTACACCCTCCTGCACGAAAGCCGATTAGGAGCACCTTAACCACCCGGAACTGCAAAAAAAACAAGTTGCTTATGCTGTAATTTTCACAAGTTGTTGATCGTAGCTTACAAACATGGTGTTGATCGCGGTAGTCAAGGTACGGTTGGAGAACCAGAAACCGTTGATTTTTGCATCAGCGATATATCGGGCGTAGCGCGGCGCGAAGCCCGATGCTACCGTGTGGTGAATTCGGGTTCCCGCTTGCGGGATTCGAAAAAGCAAGGTAAGCTTGGGTCGGATGCGGGTGCGCCGCGCGAAGCATTGGACTTCATTCCATGCGAGCGCGGCAAACCTGCAAGCGGCCCAAGATCGCCGCCGCCTTTTTCGAACCGAATGTGTGCCACGAAGATCAAGA
>VSJD01000213.1 GCA_008636095.1 Kiritimatiellota bacterium
ACCTTGAGTTCCTCAACGTCATAAGGCTTGACGATATAATCATTGGCGCCGGATTTCAGGCCATGGACAATATCTTCTCTGTTATCACGGCTGGTCAGAAGAATGAGATAGGGCGGCTCGTTTGTGTTGATCTCCCGCACTTTGCGGCAGACCTCTACGCCGTCCATGCCGGGCATCATCCAGTCCAGGACTGCCAATTTCGGCGCATCGGGTTTGAGAAGTATTTCATAGGCACTCAGGCCATCGCCGGTGATAACCGGCTCGTATCCGGCCTTGGCGACCGTTGCCTTTAACATGACCTGCGACATCACATCATCTTCGGCAATGAGTATTTTCATGATTAGCTCTTTCGTAAATGTTCAGGCAGCATATTCCAAGACGTTTTTACCACGGATATCACTGATATGGAATGATGTTCACGCGTTCTTGCTTCTCATCCGTGTTGTCGGTGTAATCCGTGGTAAAATTTTTCTCTTCCGTTCTTCATGTTTTCGCAAAATCCCGCATGGCCCGTTCCAAAAATTCAAACTGCTTGTTTAACCTGGGAATTAATGTTTCCGCCTCGTGCCAGTCGGCTGAATTGCAGGCTTTTTCAATCCTGGCGGCAACAGCGCGGAACTGATTGCCGCCCACATTGGCGGCCGACCCCTTGATGGTATGGGCCAATCGCGCGGCTTCATCCTTCTGCTGTTTTTTAATGGCGTTTTCAAGCGCGCGCATGCTTTCGGGGGTCTTTTCCAGGAAAACATTAACAACCTCGCGGACCAGGGCGCTGTCGCCGGAAAGCCGTTCGAAAAACGCCTTGGAATCGAATACAACGGCGGGCTCGCTCTTTTGAATGGTTTTGTCAGCCTTGGTGTGCCCGGCAGAAACAATGCTGACAATGGCATCGGCAACCGTTTTTGTGCTGACCGGCTTGGTGATGTACCCGTTCATGCCGGCGGCCAGGCATTTTTCCAGATCGCCTTCTATGGAATGCGCGGTGATCGCAATGATGGGAATAGCATGGTCGCGTACCGGCGATTTCGGATCACGGATTATGGCCGTAGCCTCAAGCCCATCCATTTCCGGCATTTGAATATCCATCAGCACCAGGTCGTAGGGAATTGTTTCCAGCGTTTTGACCGCTTCCTTACCGTCGGCAACGGCTACGGCGGTATGCCCTATTTTTTTTATGATGCCCAAAATGACCATTTGATTGGCCGTATTGTCCTCGGCAACAAGAATTCGCAGGCGTTTTAAGGGCTGGTGTTGTTCATGGTTCTGGATCGCATCCCCAGGTTTTTTTTCAAAAATTTTCGCGGAATCGGTCAAGAATTCGGTGGGTTGGGCGTCTGAGCGCTGTTTTGAGAATGGAATAGTGAGCCAGAATGTGGACCCTTTGCCAGGGACGCTTTCCACTCCGATTGATCCGTCCATCTGTTCCACCAGTCCCTTTGATATTGCCAGTCCGAGCCCCGTGCCGCCGAACTTGCGTGCCATGGAAGCATCCACCTGGGAAAACGCGCTGAAAAGCAAGTCGGTTTTGTCGGCCGGAATGCCGATGCCGGTATCGCGCACCGTGAAATGCAGGAGGACAGTACGAGGGTGTTCGGTGTTCAGTGTTCGGTATTCAGGTTGCCCTGCGATAATTTCTGGACCCTCTTCCCGCTTTCCCGAGCACTGAACACCGAACCCCGAACACTTTTCTTCGACCAGCTCAACCTTGACCGTGATTTTACCCTCGTGGGTGAATTTTATGGCGTTGCCGATGAGATTGAAAAGAACCTGGCGCAAACGTCCTGGATCGCCGTTAAGATTTTGGGGCACATTTGGCTCAATAAAATTAACCAGTTCAAGTTTCTTTTGATTGGCATCCATGTTGAGCAATTTTATAATATCTTCCAGCAGGACTTGCAGGTCAAAGTCAATATGTTCCATCTCCAGTTTCCCAGCCTCGATTTTGGCGAAATCAAGTGTGGCGTTGATGACATTAAGAAGCGCTTCCGCGCTGGAATTGATGATTTTGGCGTATTCCAGCTGTTCCTTGGTCATTTTGGTTTCCAGCAGAAGCTCGCAGATGCCGATGACCCCGTTCAAGGGTGTGCGGATTTCGTGGCTGATATTGGCCACAAACTGGCTCTTGGCGTTGCTGGCCGCCTGGGCCTGGACCGTCAGCCTGCTTTCCAGTTCAAAGGACTCCTGCAATTGCCGGTAGGTCTTCTCGAGGTCGGTTTTTGACTGTTGCAATGTTTCTTCCGCCCGCTTACGCTCGATCGCGATACCGATGCTTGCGCCAAGCCCCTCAAAAAAACAGATCATATCGAGTGTGAAACAATCTTTTTCCCGGTCATTGAGTTGCAGGAGCCCGATGATCCCCGCGGCGGCGCGTAGCGGGATCAGCGCCACGGATTCGTACCCCATGCTATTGCAACGGTTGCGGGTGTGAGCCTGGCGCTCCTTCTCCGTGGTTGAGGCAAGCAGATCCGTGGTGCAGTTGCTCCAAAAACTGCCGCCTTTCGTGAAGAAGGGAAGCGTCGGATTGGTCCGGCCACGCAGGATGTTTCCACACATGCACTCCAGGAGGGGATTTCCCTGTTGGTCGTGAATGACCCCCCCTGCCGCGTCTCGAGCGCACAGGCTGTTCTCGGTCTTGAGGAACTCATCGGCAAAGCCGTCGGTTGTATAGTACGGAAAGTCATCGTCCTTATGCAGCCGGATGCCCGCGGCGTCGAAGCCGAAATAACTCTTAATCAGTTTTAGAACCTCGCTGACCACATCCATGGTACCCTGCGGTTGGTTCAACAGCTCCAGCACATCCCTGTTGAGATCAAGCTGTTTCTCTACCTGCTTGCGTTCGGTGATGTTGCGAATGTTGCATTGGATAATTTCGGAGTGGTCAACTTGATAAACATTCGAGATAAATTCCACCTCGATCTTGTGGCCGTTCTTGGTCTCGACGGGGAGGTCCTCGTAACGGATAAAGCCCTTTGTTTTTAATTCGTCGAAGGACTGCTTTGATTGGACAATATCCTTGAAGAGGCCGATATTCCAGAGTTCCTTGCCGAGGAACTCTTCTTTTGGATAACCCATCAGGTCAGCGAGGTAGGGGTTAACATCAATTATCTTTCCCGACTCTTTGTCTAAAATCAATATGCCGTCCTTGGCGCTTTCAAAGAGCCGGCGGTAGCGCAACTCCGAGGCCTGCAGTGCTTCTTCCGATAGCTTGCGCTCGGTGATGTCCACAAAACTCTCCAGAAAACACTTTCTACCCCTTAAGGTAATGGGCGTAACAGTTTTTAGAACAGGTATCGTGCGTCCATCGCCGGCAAGAAGCACACGCTCAGAATTGTCAGCGTTTTGGCCAAGATGCTTGATTGGACATTTGCCCTCCTCGGCCGGACAGATAAAGCGATGGCAGATTTTTCCGACAATTTCATTCCGCGGCAAGCCAATCATTTCGGAAGCTGTTCGATTTATTTCGAGAATATGCAGATCGCTGCTGTCGATAACAACGATGCCTGTCTTCACGGAATCAAAAACTTTCTTAAGTTGATTTTCGCTCTCCCGTAGCGCCTCCTCCGCCAGCTTGCGCTCGGTGATGTCGCGGGCGGCTGCATAGATCAGATTTCCATGCGGGTTGGAACGCCATTCAATGAACCTGTAGTTTCCGTCTTTGTGCCTGTAACGGTTTGTAAAGTTCAGGACATGTTTGCCTTCACCCAGTTTGGCCATGGCATCAAGCGTAGCCTGCATATCCTCGGGGTGGACAAACTCCAGAAACTTCCTGTGTTCCAGTTCAATGACGGAATAACCTAGGATGTCTTCCCATGCTTTGTTGACCTTGCGGAAATTTCCTTCCAAGTCAGCGATGCATAGTAAATCAAGGGCAATTTTGAAGAAGCCTTCCAATTCTTCGGTCTTTTCCCGCAGTTCATCCTCCGCCAGCTTGCGCTCGGTGATGTCGCAAAAAAACCAGATTCGGCCAAAGTACTTTCCGGCGGCGCCAATTAGCGGCGACGAGTGCCTGTCAAATATTCGCCCGTCGGAAAAATAAATTTCGTCTCGGCTCTTTATGTCCTGGTGCTCGTAAAGATACGCGATTTTACGGTCAAATTCCACGGGGTCCTTGAGCTGGCTCAAGACGCATTCCAGCATTTTTTTGTCGTCTTTTGCGTCCAGGATATGCTGGGGTATTCGCCATAGTTCGCCGAAGCGCCTGTTGAAAAGGATGGAATGGCCTTCGTTATCCACGGCCAATATGCCGTCAATCGACGTCTCTAACTGGGCCTCCAGCAAGATCGTCTTCGAGGCCAGAAGAGCCCGGCTCATTTTTAATGCCTCCCTGGTCTGGTATTCAGCCGTCACATCGTGAAAGACCATCACCACGCCCCGGATGCGGCCATCCGCGTCCCGGATGGGTGCGGCGCTGTCGGCGATCTGGCGCTCGGTCCCGTCGCGGGCAATTAAAGCCGTATGGTTGGCCAGACCGGCGACCTGCCCGCTGACCAAGACCTTTGCGATGGGATTTTGGAGCGGCTCGCGCGTCTGAACATTGATAATGAGGAAAACATCTTCCAGCGGTTTCCCGGCCGCTTCCGCCAGCGACCAGCCGGTTAACTGTTCGGCCACCGGATTCATCCGCGTTACCCGGCCTTCCGTATCGGTCGCGATCATCGCGTCGCCGATGGAGCGCAGGGTGATGGCGAGGTCTTCCTCGCGCTCAAACAATTCCGCGGTGCGTTCGCGGAGTTGTTCTTCCGTCCGTTTGCGCCCGGCGATTTCCTTGTTCAGGTTTTCAATAGAGGTTGTTGTGGTTTTCAGGCTTTCCGTCATTGTGTCAAACGCGCGCGCAAGTTGGCCAACCTCGTCGTTCGCTTCCGTGCCGACCTTATAATCAAAGTTTCCGCGACCGATAATTTTTGAGCCTTCACTCAGTTTCTTGATCGGGCCGGCAATAGCTTTGGCAATGCGCCGGCTTAATAGCCAGGCAATGCAAGTCGTAATAAATAGAATTACAAGAAGAATAAGGCGTAGTTGGGCTAAAGGCGCGAAGGCTTCCTTGGCGTCAATTTTGGCGATAACAACCCATTGCATCTGGGGGATATACCCGTGTGCTCCCAGCACCGATACACCGCGATAATCATCAAAGACATGCGTAATAGCTCTGTTGTCCTGGCGCAAGAATGCCTCCCTTGTTCCCGCCGTATCGGTCTTCTGTTTCAAGGGGGTGTCTTTCAAAAACTGCGAGGGCGAGATCATGACCCGGTCTTTGTTGATAATAATAGTTTCACCGGTCTCGCCCATTCCGGTCCGGTCGCTGAGAAAATCCCATAAATTACTTAATTTTACCCTTGCCACGAGCACGCCCATTAATTTCGCCGCCGGACTGTCTGTTAAAGGTGCGGAAACGGCAATTAAAAATTCGGTTATGGTGTCCAAATAATAGGCGTCCTTTATGAAAACAGCTTTCTGGCCGCCGAGAAAAAAAACGTCCGTGGATTTGTCCAGGCCGATGTTTTTTTCGTTAGTCGAGGCAATAACCCGGCCGGTTTTGTCCAGCAGCAAGAATTCGAATATGGCGGGGTTCACTTCCTTTGTTTGCTGTAACCTGTCCATGGCCGCCGCAAATTCCCTGGTTGGCCGGCGATTGGCGGCGCCGGTATTCTTTAAATAATCCTGCAAAACAATGCTTTGGGATAACTGCCCGACCGAGGTTTTCAGCATTCCAAGGTAGGTTTCTATGTGGGCGACGTGGGACCGTGCTATGCCCTCCAGGCGTACTTCTGTTGATCTTTGTAATTCGCTTTTGGCGGCAAAATACAAAAACAACACGGCCGTAAACGTGCAACAAATAGTCGCGGCGAAAAATGAAAGGCTGATTTTATTTGCTATTTTCATGAGTTATATTGCAGGTTGTATGCCGTGCTTTGCGCATAGCACATCGCCGATCGTCTTGCGCGCCACGATGCGCGAAGTGCGATTGATGGATAACGCGCTTTACTCCCACAAATACTCGTCGCTGCTGGCGGGATCCTTTGCGCCGGCCGGCAAGTTTACCATTTGTGTCTGTTTGAAGGCAGGCTTGGCATGCTCGTCTCCGGAGACTTGGCGGCTGGCGGTGGCATAGAATAGCGATGGCCCGGCCCGGGTGTTCCTGGGTGCCTGTTCACCCGGCGCAAGGAAAGGAAGTCCCGGGAGACCGTCCTTGGATTTATCCTGCTTTTTTCCCAAACGCCGGCGCGAATTGATGAAAGCGGCCAGAGCAAAGCCGATACTCAAGATAGTCGCGATCAGGCCGACCATTGTCAAGGCTCCGAAATCAGCCATGGTTTGCTCCTCCTGCCTGTTGATTATTGTTTTCGGCCAGCAGGTCGGACTGTGTGTCGGCCGCGGCCTGTTCCGTGATTTCCTTCGTGATTTTTTGGAGTTTGCCGGCACGGCCGAGCATAAGGGCGGTGTCGCAGAGATTATTGATTAAGCGCGGTAAACCGTTTGAAGCGTGGTGGACGGCACGCATGGCGTCGTCGCTGAAAATCCAGATGTCCCCGCCGGCCGCCCGGATGCGCTGCTGGATGTATTCTACCGTCTGGTTTTCGGTCAGCGGCTCAAGCTTCCAGACAAGCTGCATGCGCTGGGCCAGGGCCTGGTATAATTTCAAATGATTGGTCAAATCAATGTGCCCGCAAAGGATGAGGGTGAAAGCATTGCGCAAAGGAGTGTCCTTGTTGGCGGGGGCGGTAATGTTGGTCAACAGGTGCAGGAATTGCCAGGTGGCCGTGTCAACGATCAATTGCGCCTCGTCAATGGCCAGGACGGTATGCGGGAATTCGTTTTTCGGATTGCCGACCGTGCCCTGCAGTGTTTCAAGTGCCCCGGTCATATCGTTCACCCCGCCGGAATAACCCGTGAATTCGAGTATGCGCCGGGCGAGCGCCATGGCCTCGCCGGGCATCATTGAAATATCCAGATATTTCGACTTGTTGTCGGCGCGGATATGTTGGGCAAGCAGTTCCAGGATCATGGATTTGCCCGCGCCGTAAGGTCCGACCAGGACGCCGCCGATTTTCTGGTTTTGAGCCAGGTAAACCAAGCGCGCCAGACCTTCCTGATGCTGTTCCGCGAGGTAGGCGAAACGGACGTCGGTCACATTCTGGAACGGTTTTTCGCGCAAATTCCAGTAGTGGACATACATCTGGTTGTTTTCCTTGCCGGATTACTTCGGTTTCTCAAGCCAGCTCAGCAATTCTCTTTCTTTACGCATTGGACCGTTAAGCTGCGTGTCTACCGCATCTGAAAATTTAATTTTTTTGTTATGCTTCGAATCGGCGGCATCAGGTTGGGGCTGGGATGGTGACCGCGCCACAGCCTTTTCGTCATTAATCAAAGCGCTGTTTTTCTCGGTAAGTCCCACGCCGGGTGTTATTTGATAAGGCGTCCCCTGGTCAAGCTTCATTTCGCCGAGGTATTTTGTCGCAATCCAGACATGCTCTTCGGAATTCAGGGTTGTTGAAAGGGTGACCGATACCGGCACCACCTCTTCAAGCGCATTTTTAAGGCGCATTGACGGCAGTGAGGCCGGCTTGGGTATGGTCATCAGCGTGGTCACGCCGACCCTTTCAAAAGCGCGCACGAACGAGAAAACATGCTCGGTCAGGTTGGTCTGGGGCCGGATTGAAACCCATGGCAGAACAGTGTCAAGCACGATGCGCTGGACGGCATGCGCTTCAACGATTTCCTCGAATTGGAGAAAACCATCCGGCGGCAGGGTAATATATTCCTCGCTGTTGTGGCCGGGAAGATAATCGTCGTATTCAAGCAAGATCAGGTTGCCGGCCTCCACGGCCGCGCCCAAAGGAAGCTTTAAAGCTTCGGCAAAAATCATGAGATCATTCGTGGGCCGGCCGGAAAGGATCAGGCAGCGTTCATTCTGCTTAATTCCCTGCTGAATGAATTGAAGACCGAGGACGGTCTTGCCGGAAGAGGCTTTGCCGCTGACCAGCATGGCGCGACCGCGGTAAATCCCGCCGTAATGTTCATCAAAGAACGGTACGCCCGTCAATGTTTTGGTAACCATAGTCCGACCTTATTTTAGAGCAATCGGTTTTGAGTCGGATGCCGCATCCAGCGGCAGGAGTCGTTTCAAGAGGGTGGCCAAAAATGGCATTTCAAACGGCTTGGTAAGAAACTCGACGTTTAATTCTTCCGCCTCTTTAAGCCGCTCACCGGTGGGATAACCGGTGAGAATGATAATGGGGCAATCGGGACGCAAAGCGCGCAGCTTTTTAACAAGATTAATGCCGGAAATTTCCCCGGCCATATTCAAGTCCGAAATAATCAGTTTAACGTCCGGGTTTTTTGCCTCGTTGCATCCGTCAAGTCCGTTGCATGCGATGCGCGCATCATAACCAAGCTCGGCAAGAATCATTTTCAGGTATTTAAGAATTGCCAGTTCGTCGTCAATGGCCAGGACTGTTGCCATGTTAACCTCCTGTGTTTTTTAACTTAAATTGGGCCTTCGGCAGACATAGCCGTAGAGCTGCGCCCCGGAGGGCGTGGATTCTTCCGTTAGCCACCGGGTTCATGAAAAGTTGCCGTATTGGCCAGACTAATTCAAAATTCATATGGCAGATAATACGGTGTTTCCCGTTTGGATGCAATCTTTTATCTTGATATTCTACCGTAAAAAATGGTACAAAATCGAAAGGCATGACAACTGAACAAACAGACAAAAACGACCCGTTTGGCGGCCCGCGCAAAGGGACGGTGGGGCATTGTGCAGAGTGTGCGCTCAGCGTGCACGTCGTTGCGGCCCCAAAGCCTTCAGTCTGCCCGCTTTGTCAGAAAAACCTGCGTTATGATGATTATGCTGTTCCTTCCCCCTCGCCGGAAGTGCCCGCCAGTCTCATTGGGGAGCCGCGCTATAAAAAATACAAACGCCCGCCACGCTGGGCCATCCTGTTGCTCTCGTTTACGGGCATTGTTTTGCTTGCCGTGGCCGTGTATTTTCAACTGAACAATATCGAGCATTATTGGTATGCGCCGCTCGTCAATTTGTACAGTCTGGTCGCGGGTATTTTTATCATCTCGCGTTTTTTCTTCGCTGCTTTTTATGTTGCGCCGCGGGATACCGGCTACGAGCCGGTCGTGACGGTCTGCGTGCCGTGCCGCAACGAGGAAGCTTCCATAATTACGACCATTGTCCGGATTTATTCCGAGGGATATCCGCATGCCAAGCTGGAGGTGATTGCGGTTAACGATGCCTCAACTGACCGCACTTTTGCGCAGATGCTCAAGGTGCAGAGCCGTTTCCCAGCGTTGGTTATCGTCAATTTTCATAATAACCGCGGCTTGAGCCACGGCATGGCCGCCAGCACGCTCCTGGCGCAGGGCGAGATCATGCTTTATGTTGATTCGGACACCTTTTTGCTGCCCGGAGCGGTGCGCAAGGTTGTCCAGGGGTTGGCCGATCCGACGGTTGCCGGTGTTGCCGGGCATACGGATGTTGAAAACTGCGACACCAACCTGTTAACCAAGATGCAGGATGTGCGCTATTACGTTTCTTACAAGGTGATGAAGGCGGCCGAAAGCGTGTTTGGCGCGGTAAGCTGTCTGCCGGGCTGTTTTTCCGCCTATCGCAAGGCGTGTGTTTTACAGGTCATGAAACCCTGGCTGGCGGTCAAATTCCTGGGACGCTACGGCAATTTTGCCGATGACCGCAGTCTGACCAATTGTGTGCTTAGAGATTACAAGGTTTTATATGACGATGAGGCGCTGGCGACAACCATTGTGCCTGATAATTGGGATATATATATCCGCCAGCAGGCGCGTTGGACGCGATCCTGGGTGCGCGAGCTTTTTGTGGCCAGCCTTTTCCTCTGGCGCAAGCATCCGGTGACGGCGATCTCATGGTATGCGATGATGTTCATGCCGGTCCTGGAACCGGTGGTCATATTGCAGGCCTTGATTCTCGGGCCGTTGTTTTACGGCCAGGTGACTTCCTATTACATTATCGGTGTGC
>VSJD01000214.1 GCA_008636095.1 Kiritimatiellota bacterium
TTGCCATCACGCTGGTGTGGACGCTCTACTTTTATGAAAAAACCGGGCGGCCATACTGGTGGACGGGAATTGTTTTCACGTTGTCCTATGCGGTGTTTTTCAGCTGGCAGGTTTATTACGCATTGGCTACGATGCGTCAATCGAAATGGGGGACCAGATGAATGATCAAACCGATGCTGGCGGCAAGCGCCCGATGCGGCCGGAGCGTGTTTCTTACACCCAGGCCTGGCTGTATTTTCTCATGATCGTCTGCATGCTGGTGGCCTGGTGGTTCCCGGCGCGGATGCTTTTTCAGCATTTTGCATATTTCAAAAATGTGCCCAAAGTTCCGCGCGACGCCTATGTTTTTACGGCGCTGGCCTACGGAGGCATATCGGATTTGACCAACGAGGTCAGCGTGGGCCTTTTCAAGGAACATTTCGCCGCCTTGCGCGATGCCGGCTACATTGCCATTGGGCTGGAAGATGTCCATGCCCTGGTGGTCAACGGCAAGCCCCTGCCGCGCAAGGCGGTGCTGATGACTTTTGACCAGTCGCGCAAGTCCTCTTATTTTGACGTACGTTCCGTTTTGCGCGAAGCCAACTGGAAGGCGGTCATGTTCCTCTGGACGAAGCCGATTGTGGATGAGGATCCGTCGGCCCTGCGCTGGCCTTATATTCGCGAGATGGTGCGCTCGCGTTTCTGGGAGGTGGGTGCGCAGAGCCACAATGGCTTCGCCCAGGTTCCGGCGGATTCTTCCGGGCGGTTGGGAAATTATCTGACAACCCCCCGCTGGCTGGCCGATAAAAATTCTTACGAACCGTTTGAGGCTTTTAAAACGCGGATTGCGGAGGACCATGCGCAGTGCATTAAATTGATTCGAAGCGGGTCGCGTTCAAAGCCGACCGCCTATGCCTATCCTTACGGCGACTTCGGCCAGTTTGATGAGCGCGCCATCATTACACGGCGGCTGAATCTTGATTTTGTGGGTAATTATTACGATCTCGGTTTTATTGTCGGTAATCTTGCCTTAAACACGCGCTATAGCGACCGCCGCAGGCTTAACCGGCTCCTGGTGAAACCGGAATGGAGCGGGCCGGAACTGGTGGCCCGTCTTTCAAAAGCGTGGCCGGTTCGGGATGGCTATGCCTCGCTGGAAGCAATTACCGCGCCTTACTCCATGATTGTGGATTGGGGCAAAACGAAGGTTCTTACCAATCGGATTGATTTGTTTGCGTCGCAACAGGTAACCGGCGCAAAAATGTGGCTTAACGGCAGCGACCTTTGCCGCGATTTCAGCGCCAAGATAGCATTTCGGGTGTCGGCCGGCCAACTCGGTGTTTTCCTGCGGGCATCGTCGGATGAGGAGGAGTACATGTACCTGGGGCTTGACCGGCGCGCGGCCTGGGTGCGCCAGAAATATGCCGGCCTTGAACCTTTTACGCTCGCTTCCGCCCCGATGCGCTCCGACCTGAACGAGGTCAACGAACTTGAAATCCACCTGCGGGACAGGGTCTGCTTTGTCAACCTTAACGGCCAGCATTTGTTCAAGGAACATATTGCCGTGCATGGGCAGATCAATCCAGGCATGTTCGGGTTAAGTGTCTGGGATCCTGAGAAAGGAAAGGCCAGTGCGGAAATTGTTGGTTTTTCGTTGTATCCCCAAAAGCCGATGCTGGCCGAATGGACGCCGCGCTGTAACCGGGGACCTTATATTGCCCAGTGGCTTGATCAGAATGCCTATCGTTTGACGCATTTAAGTCCCCCCTGGATAAACGGTGCGCGCGGCGGCTTGAACAACACGCTGCCTTGGGACGGCCGGCTTTTCGGCCTGCTCGCCAAAACATATAACCTGAAATTGATGCCGGCCTTGACGATTGAGAATTTGCAGTGGATGGAAGAAGTGGCGCCCTCAAATATTATTGAGCGGGCGGCCGCCCTCAAGGCCGATGGCCTCATGATCAATCTTGCCGAATTTGACTCCCTGGCGGGCGCCAAGGCCGTGCCGTGGCTTCAGGAAATCGGCGCTGGCCTGCAGAAGAAGGGGCTGGATCTGCTGGTGCGCTTCCCGCAGTACCTGGAAAAGGCGGTAACTTTGCCGGCGATGCTGGCGGTGATTCCCAATCTCCAGGTTGTCGCTTTGCCCGGATCACCCCTGCTGGCCGCGGATGCCAGGCAGACGAACACCACCGTTTCCGCCGAATCCGTACCTTTGCCGCCGGATGATCTTAATCTCGCGCTTTACTACGAGATTACCGGATTGGCGGCAAAGGATGACCGCATGATTCCCGAAGTGCGCGCCGAACTCCTGCGCCAGGAGGGCTATGCGGCTTTTAACGCCGGCAACTATGCCGGCGCTTTAGCCACATGGGGCAAATGGCATGCTTTTGAGCCGGACAACGAGGAGGCGCTGATGCTGATGGGCGATGCCTGCCTACGCATGTATGACACACCCAGGGCCATTGATTATTACGCCAACAGCCTGGCGATCAACCCCGGCCAGATTAACCTGGCGATCCGGCGTTCACGGCTTATCGATGAATCCGGCAAATCGGATGAGGCGCGTGAAATCCTCAATCTCTATGCGCGCGTATTTCCCGGGAATGTGCAAGTTGCGCTGGCCCAGGCCGAATGGTTAAACCGCCACAGCCGCTGGCGCGAGGCCATGGATATCATCCGCCAGGTCCTCAGCCTGCATCCCAATGACATCAGCGCAATCGCCCGGCTCCACGGCATGCTGGAAAAACCGGCCGACCGCTATGCCAATATGCGGAGGCTGCTCGGCGTGGCTTCCCAGCCGATCCTGCAGTATGAACTGGGCGAAACAATTTTTCAGAATGACCTCATGGCCCGGCCCGAATTTTGCGTCATGACCGATTTTGTCGAACGTATGTCGCGCCAGAAGGATGATCCGCAGATGGCCCAGCTCTACGGCCGGTTGCTTCCGCTGAACAGGATTTTTACGGAGAATTTTTCCAGGTCCAAGCTTTCGCCGGCCTGGATCGTGTTTGGGGAAAGCACGGATGATTACGACGGTCAATACAGGATCAAGGCGCACAAGACCCAGATGGAAGTTTCCCTGCGGCTGATCGGTTCCGATACGATGCGCAACGGCTTCATTGAAGCCGGCATAAACGATGTAAAAGGCTTCTTCTGGCTCTATGCCTGCCGGGCGGGCGGCAACATGATCCGGTTCGGGTTTGACCAGAAAGGCTATATTTATCTGCAAGTCTGGCAAAACGGCGAGCTTTTTACCAATGAAATGCGCCCATGGCAACCCCCGGCCCGCCAGATGCGGGCGCGCTTGGAAATCCGGGCCGACGGCGCCACCGGGTTAATTGACGGGAAGCCGCCTTTCAGCGCCCCCATTCAAATCCAGCGTGATTTCGGGCTTGGCTGGTGGGGGCTGGCGCCGTATTCGCCTAAGCCGGGGGCGACCCACCTTGCGCTTTCGACGCTTACCGCCGGACCTTTGCCGGTGCAGTTGGCGATTTTACCGGGACAGGTTGACGAGGATGGTGTTTTAATGATGCTTAAGCCTTATACCAGCCTGCTTTCGGCGGTGTGTCCAAGCTGGTTCACCCAGGATGATAACGGGAAAATTCAAAAGAAATCAGGATCGGAGGAAGTCATCGTGCGCATGTTTACCCGTTATAACCGCCTGCGTCTTTTGCCGGTCATCAATGTGTCGGAAGAAGCCAAATTGAATGGTTCAATTCTGGCAAAACTTGCCGCCCAGAATTATGTTCGCGGCTTTGTGCTTATGATGCGCGAGCTTCCTGCGGATGAGTGGTTTGAGAGACTTGCCCGCGAGCTGGAGTCCGCGCCGCTGGATATTCTTGTCATGGCCATTGACGATTACCGGAACATTGCTGAAATCAGGGAAGTGAACCTGGGCGTGGGCCTCTTTGCCGACGGCAATCAATTCCGGCGTGTGCACGTCCTGACGCCAACCGATATGGAAATTGAGGAAGGCGAGGCACAGGAGGCGTTGAGCGATTGCGTGATAAAGTTTTAATGTATTCAGAAGACAGAAGACAGTAGTCGGAAGTCAGGAATTTTAGAAAAGCGGAATAATCTAAAAACAATAACGAGGAAGATGCGCCATGTGCTGGAATAAAACAACCCTGGTTCGGATGATGAAGATATGTTTATGGTTTACTGGACCATTGACCGTCGCTTTATTGGTTGGGTGCGATAATAGCAGTGGTTCCGGTGGAATGGGCACGATCACTACCGATGGAAGGCCGACCACGGGAGTTGCCTACCACAGCGCGGGCCTTGGTGAAACCCCGGTGGCGGTCGCCGTTTATAAACTGCCCGACATCGATAATAACGGCAGAGCGCTGACGCCGCTTATGTTCACGAGTTCCATGGCCATTGATGCCGATGGCATGGGCGAAGACGGGATCGGCGGTGCAATCCTTGACCCGCAGTACGGCCAGGATGATACGGCGCTGCATTATACGTCCACCGGGAAACCGCTGGATGCGCGCTATGTGCGCTATTTTGTTCTTCCCGAAGGCTTCAATGGCCAGGGCAGTCACCCGGCGGTCCGTCTTGGCGATGTGGCTGCGGTGTTTTATGATGGGAAACTCACCTGCGCGATTTATGGGGACGTTGGCGCGGCAACAGATGGACTTGGCACACAGCTTGGCGAAGGATCCATGGCGCTGGCAGATGCGCTGGGGATTCCCAACGATCCGGCCAACGGTGGGGCGGTGAATGGCGTGGTTTACATTGTATTCCCTGGCTCGGGTCCGGGTGACGTGCTTTCCTCGGACCAGATGAACGGCATCGGTCGCCAGCTTTTTGTGGCGGCAGGAGGAATCGCAGACTGATCGGCGGCTTCCTGGCTTTATGCTCAAAGCGTATAAGTCAGACCACCCTTGAGGAAATATTCGGTATAATCGCGAACGGCGTTGACCGAAGCCTCGCCGAAAAGTTCCCAGTGGTTGAAGAATTGCTTGCGGAAGGTTGCCGCAAAGCCAATCAGGGAATCCCAGCCGAGCGCCGGCGAGTCGCCTGGATACCAGCCTTCCTTGTCGGCAATCACTTTGCGTGAATTGTAGGCATCCATATCCTCCTGCCGCGCCCGGTCATAGATTTGTCCGATGCGCACCTCCACGCTGGCGTAAAACCGCGGGTAACTGCGTTTTAAACGGCCGACAACGTAATAGCGCTGTTCCCAATAGGGGGTCCAGTAATCGGGGCTGTATTTGTCTGCAGTGATAAAACTGCCTTCCAATCCCAGATAAAAGCCCGCCCGTTCGGCCACCAACCAATAGCTGTTGACGTTAAGGCGCATGATTGAATTATCGTCGGAAAGGTAGGAGTACTGCCCGTGGCCGAGCACGTCCCACCAGTCGCGCAGGCGCCAAGCGCCGAGCATGGCGGCACTGTTGTAAGTGATCAGTCGCATAGCCGAGGGGATGACGTCGTATTGATAGCGCGCTGCCATATCGAGGGTTAAGACCGGTTTAAATTGATATTCCCCCGCGAAGGTATTGGCGCTCTCGTTGGAAATGTTGCCGGTGAAATCACGACGCAGAAATTCGGCGCTGAAAATGGAACCGTCGCGGAAACGGTAGGCGGCGCGGCCGCCATAGTCGGTTTCCTTGGATTTGTATTTGCTTTTAACGACGTAATTCGTTGAAACCGTCTGGGGTTCGTAAGTGGTAATCTCGGAATCGCTGATGGACTGCACGCCGTCAGTGGTTGTAACGCTGTGTTCGCGAGTTGTGGTTGCCTTGACAGTCTCAATATTTTCCCAGACATTGCTGGTAAATTCCTGGTTGATGGCGCCGTACCCGCCGCGCACTTCAAGCGTCAATTGCGGGGTCAGGTTGATGCCGGCCTTGGCCAGGGCCTGCCACTGGTCAATCTGAACGTTGGCACGCGTCGCGTTTATTTCAGCGCCGGCGAAAGGCTGGCTAAGCTCAAGGCCAGTGCGCTCTTTTTTGCCCGCATTGCGATAATCGCTTTTCGGGGCGGGGATTGAGCCGGCCACGTGCTGCTTGATATAATTGGAAAGTTCCTCGATGTTCTCGTCAGGATAACCGTCACGCTCCAGCTCCTTGAGCATTTGCATGGCAAGATAGGGCTTGCCCTGCAAGGCGGCGATTTCGGCCCGCTGGCGCCTGGCCATGAAGACCGGGTGGTATTCGAAGGCGTGCTGAAGCACTTCGCGCGCTTCCGCCTTCACCGACGGTTCGTAGCGCTGGTAGAGCAGGGGGTTGTCGCCCTTGACCGCGTAACCGTAGGTGCTCTGGATGAAACCAACGTTATAATTCATGTGCGTTTCGTTCAGGATGGATTGAACCACGCTATCCACCTCGGTGATATTGGAATCCGATTCCTGGCCGATATCGCCGTAGGGGTAGGCCACAAATTTTACATCCGTATCATCAAGCTCCAGCTCCTTGATGATGGTGTCCCGGCTGACTTTGAATTCGCGGCGGATACGCGCGAAATAGGCGCGTAAAGTTTCTTGCCGGTTACGGCTCTTGTCCCATATGCGGTTGGGCAGGGGGTTGACTTCATAGCCTGTATTGTCCACGGCTGCGGGAATGCCGGCGTCAATCAGGTGGCTTCCGTAAATCCAGCGGCCGGTTTCGCCGTATTGGCGCAATTCATCCCAGGAGGCAATTCCGATTTGATTGAGCTGAATATTGCCGACCGGGACGTGCATGCCGAAATTAAGATTCATTTCCTCGGCAATCGGCGTGCCGTATATGAAGGTTGAACGCAATGCGTCGTCAAAGGTTATGCAGACGGTTTTTTCAGGACTGTATTCCCTTAAACCCCCGTCGGTCAGCGGATTAGCCCCGCTGAATTCATAGGCAATATTGCGCCAGAGCCGGTAAAAAAACGGTTTTTCGTCGGTTTTGATATTCTGTTTGAGGGATCCAAAATATTGCGGAATTTGGTCGGGGGTAATAAATTTAAATCCGGCGCGTTGCAACGTCAGGATATGTTCACGGAACCGTCGCACGCTGGTCATCGGCATCCATTCGCTCGGGCTCAGGCTGTGATAAAGCAGCACGAGCACCGCGCCGCGCGCGCCTTCCTCCTCAAGCCGGTCCAGGGCTTGCATGGCTTCAAAGTAATTGCCCTTGGCAAATTCGAGCCGGCTGATGGCAATGTATCGGTAGGGATCAAAGGGATCAAACGAATTGAGGATGTCGGCGAGCCGGCTTTCGGCCTGATCAAGCCGACCCTCCGCTATATCAACTTCAAAAAGACCGAGCTTGGCTCTTAAGTTTTCGCGGTTAAAATCGCGCAAAACCAGCGCAAATTGCTTGCGGGCGGGATTGTAATCCCGGTTCATCAAGTAGACTTCGCCGAGAAAAAGATGCATCATGCTCGCGCGCGGGTCCAGTTCAATTGACTCGCGTGCCGTGTCAATGCAGAGTTGCAGGGGGTAATTGATGCTGTCGGTTTTATAAAGGTTGAGGTAAAGCACCGCCAGCCTGCGCATAATCCGGCTTTTAAAAATTTTGTTTTCCGTCATTTTCATGACTTTTTTCAGATCCTTGATGGCATCTGCCGGCTTGTTGCCGTATTCGGCCACGTCCGCCCGGAGCTCAATGGCCCGCATGTTGCCTTCATCCAGTTCCAGGGCGCGTTCGGCATTTTCTGCCGCCAACTGCAGGTCGCCGATGAATAAAAAAGCTTTGCCCTCATCCAGTAGATAATCAACATTGTCCGGTGCAGTCTTGCGGATGATGGCCCAATGCTCCAGCGAGTCCTCGTACTCCTGGTTGGCGATCATGCCGCGTGCTAATTGAATCCGGATATCCACTCGGTCCTGGTCCTGTTTTAATAGTTTGCGTAATTCCGGCAGGGCATGGTCCAGGTCCCCCTGCCAGACCTGGTTTTGTGCCAGCATTGAACGGGTTTCGTACTGGTTAGGATCAATTTGCAAGCTCTTTTGATAGAACGAGCTTGCCTTTTTCAGATTGCCCTCTGCGTTGGCCAGCATGCCGAGAAGATTATAAGGCATGGGTGAGTTGGGTGCGAGCGCCAGGAGGCGTTCCCAGAGTTGTTTCGTTTTTTGTTTCTGGTCGGTTGCCCAATATGCCCACCCGAGACCTTCCCACGCTGCAAGCTGAGTGGGGTCTTCCTCAATTACCCACTCGAGTTTTGGTATGGCTTCTTGATAGAGTTTGTCCTGCATGTTGAAAAGACCTTCATACATCTTTTCGAGCACCGGCTTCACTTTGACAACGTCAATGTTTTCCTCGCCCTCTTCCTCCATCTCGGCCACTTCGGCTTTTTGCGCTTCAGCCTTGATTTGGGAAATAGCCGTCATGCGGGTGAAGTGCCGGCGCACCGCCTCGGCCGGTTGTTCAGATGGCTCCATTAGCGGCCGCCACTCTGCGGATATTCTCGGGCCGATATCGGCGGGCTGAGGAAATGCCATG
Source organism: Kiritimatiellota bacterium (assembly GCA_008636095.1). Taxonomy (GTDB): domain Bacteria; phylum Verrucomicrobiota; class Kiritimatiellia; order JAAZAB01; family JAAZAB01; genus VSJD01. The sequence goes on from VSJD01000214.1 coordinate 8,406, forward strand.
GCCGAGCGTAATTGCGGCTGAAACGTGGCGTCAGGAAAAACCGTCCATTCCACCTCGACGGCGGAAAGATGAACGGGAATGATGCAAATCGCAAGAATTGCGGCGGGAATAACAATCGTTTTTTTCATGCCCTACCCGTTTTTAAGCGCGGCATTCAATGTCTTGAGAATTATCGCAGCCAGGATGTTGGCGCCCTCGCGGTTGAAATGAACGCCATCCTGGATACGGACATAAAGCAGATTGCCGTCCGGTTCCACGATGTAGGACGTAAATTTGCCGGGCTCGCGGCTGAATATTTTTTGAGTGTCAAGGATGACAACCGCCGGCCGTGAGGCCGCTTCTTTTGAAAATATTTTATTGATAATCAGGACGTGTTCCTGGCGGTCCGGTTCGCGCATGTCCGGTAGCGCAACCCAAATGATGTTCTTTATACCGCCGGCAATCATAATATCCATGCATTTTCCGACCCGGTGCGCGTATTCAGCCTGCCATTCATCGGACCCCGGCTGGAGAATGCCTTTTTCAGTCTGCATCGGCTGGTTGTCATTTGAGCCGATCAATATGACGGCGGCCGTCGGTTTTTCGGTTTCGGCCAGAACCTTGATTTTTACGTGCCAGTCCAGCAGGTCAAGGCGGCAGAGCCCGGAACCGATGGAGGCGTAAGAAACCGGACGGAACTCGGTGCTTTGCGCCAAATCCCTTTCCAGCGAGACACTGACGGTTTTCATGACCGAATCGCCCAGAATCAGGAAAGCGGTTTTGCCCTGCGCGGTGACGCCGCTTGATTGGGCTGTCCCGGTTGCCGTGCAGGCGATCAAGACCAGGAAAAATGCAGCGTTAAGGCTTGATCTTTTCATTGTGCATCCGGTCTCCGATGGATTTTTCAATAATAGTTCTGAACTTGGTCAAGCCGAGACGGTTGCTGAAGCCGGCAATCGGGCTGAAAGCAGATAAATAAACATCCCGGAACTTGCCGTATTGCATCAGTTCGATATCGCGCATAATGCCGTTGGCGTTGAGTAGAATGGCGGAAATATAAAAAATTGCCACGGCCAGGATAACCGGAAACAATTTTAGCCGGTATTTTTGAGGATCGTATTGCTCCTGGTGCGGGCCGGCGGCGTTGGTTGTCATGATCCCCCTAAAATTGGAAATAAATGAACGGCGCCACGCCTTCCGGGCCAAGCGCAAGGATAACCGTTAAAATAACCGCCGCCAGCAATCCCTGCCAAACCGGGTTGAGCCTTGCAAACCCGTCCCAGATCTTTCGCATTCTTTGCCCATCGCCGAATTGCGTTAAAAAACCCACTGCTATTATAGCAATTATAACGGGTGGCGCAAGCGGTTTCGTCCAATGCGCCAGTTGGCCAAGCATTGTCCAGGCGTAATGGAATGATTCCGCCCGGAAGAAGAACCAGGTGAGGCAAACAAAGTGAAACAACCAGAGGCGTTTCAAGAAGGGCAGGCCAAAACGGCCCCAGGCGCCGGATGCGCGGGTTGCGGGGGAAAGCGGATGACGCAGGATCCTTGTTTCCACAAATCGCTCAGCCGCACGATAGACGCCGTGCAACAACCCCCAGAAAACAAATTTCCAG
>VSJD01000215.1 GCA_008636095.1 Kiritimatiellota bacterium
TTGGCGCCGTGCCAGAGCCCGGCGAGCAGGAATGAGATAATCAGGTTGCGGTATGTTTTCCGTTCGGAAAGCTTTGAGCCGCCCATCGGGAAATAAAGATAGTCGCGAATGAAGGTGGAAAGCGAGATGTGCCATCGCTGCCAGAACTCCTGCAGTGACTGGGCAAAGTAGGGGGCGTTGAAATTGAGCATGATGTCAAAGCCGAGCAGGAGACAGAAGCCGATGGCCATATCGGAATAGGCTGAAAAATCGCAGTAAATCTGGACGGCATAACCGTAGATTGCCAGGAGAATGTCCGGTGCGCCGTAGGCCGTTGGATGCGCAAAAACAGGATCAACAATGGCGGTTGCCAGCGTGTTGGCTATGACCATTTTTTTGAAAAGACCCATCAAGATCAGCCCGGCGGCGCGGCCGATATCCATCGGACTACAACGCTCGGGGTGCGCAACCTGGGGGAGAAGATCGCGAGCGCGCACAATCGGCCCGGCCACGAGCTGCGGAAAGAAGGATAAATAAATGGCAAAATCAATGATATTCCGTGCCGGGTCCATTGCGCGCCGGTAGACATCCACCACGTAACTCAGGGCCTGGAATGTAAAAAAGGAAATGCCGACCGGCAATACAATGTCCAGTAGTGGTAACGAACAGGGGATGTTCAAGCTTCTGCATAGCTGGTAGAGCGAGGTGGCAAAGAACCCGTAGTACTTGAAAAATCCCAGCATGCCCAGGTTGAATGCCAATGCCAGGATCAGAAACAACCGGCGCAAAGCTGGGCGCTCATTGCGCGCCATGGCTACGGCCGCCAAATGACTTGTGATCGTGCAGGCCGCGATAAGCGCCAGGAAGCGCCAGTCCCACCAGCCGTAGAAAACATAACTGGCGGAAAGCATAAACGGCTTCCAGATACGCGGACGGCTTACCAGTATCCAGTGCAAAGTGAAGACGATAAAGAAAAAAACCGCAAAAATTAGTGTTGGGAAAAGCATCGTTTCCTCTCAAACACCTCGGGTTTGCCGCCAATGACTTCTATGGAACCATGGCCCCGCCGGCAGGCGCAAATTTTTTTAGATACTTGACGGCAATGGAAAGATCCTTTGGCCACGGCGCGGTAATCGTGAGCTCCGCCTGGGTGACCGGATGCGTGAAGGTCAGGCTTGCGGCGTGCAGGGCCAAGCGCCCGATCAGCGGGCGCTCGGGCTCATTGGGCTTGAACTTGTAGTCACTCTTGATCTCGGACAGGTAAAATCCGCGCCCGTTCCCGTAAAACGCATCGGCGACCACCGGGCAGCCGACGTGCGCCAGGTGGATCCGGACCTGGTGGGTTTTGTCGCCACTGGGCCAGGCCTCCAGCAGGCTGTGCGCGCGAAAGACCTCGATCGCATGCGTGCGTGTCCGGCAAGCGCCCCGACGGTAGGAGGCGGTCAGGCGCATTCGGCCGGGCTGGTCGCGATCCCTTTCCAGTTCCCGGCGGATCACCATGTCGGGTTCCGGCAATGTGCCGAGCACGAGTGCCATGTAATGGGCCTTTACCCGGCTGGTTGCAAATTGTCTCTCCAACGCTGTCAGCGCGACCTTGGTTTTGGCGCAGAGCAGAATGCCGCTGGTCTCGGCATCCAGCCGGTGGACATTATATATGCCGGGCGCGCGATACTGGTGAATCAGGCCGATCAGGTCGGAGCGGGCCTTGTTCCAGCGGTCGGGCACGGTCAACAGCCCGCTGGGCTTGTCGAATGCGATCAAGCACTCGTCCTCGAACAAGATAGGGGGCAGGGAAGTTTTTGGGGTAGACATGGAAAATATCTTCGGCTATGATGCCTTGTAAAAAAAAACCTGACGCCGCGTGAGGCTTGCCACGCTTTCGGCATGGTCGCGCGGACTACAGTACCTCTTTATTTTGAGGGTTGTTGTAGGCCCGGTGACCTCGCCGGGCGATTATTTCACAGCTTCTGAGCAATTACAAAAAAAGAGCGTTCCGGGAGTTGTCTCCACGGAACGCTCTTCCCGATTTTAAAACCCGACAATCGGTTTAACGATAGTCGCGCTTGCCACCGCCACCGCCACCGCCTCGGTCGCCGCCGCCGAAGTTGCCGCGGGGCCGATCTTCACGGGGCTTGGCTTCGTTGACCGTCAGGGTGCGGCCTTGGAAATCCGCGCCGTTTTTCTCGGCAATGGCCTTGTTGGCCTCTTCCTGCGATCCCATTTCCACGAAGGCAAATCCGCGCGACTTGTTCGTGTACTTGTCCATGATGACGTTACAACTAACCACCGTGCCACACGTGGCAAAGTGTTCCTTCAGGTCACCTTCGGTCGTGGTGAAGGACAGGTTTCCGACATACAGCTTCGTAGCCATACTATTCCTCCCTTGGACTGCGGTATGAGTGTTCTGCGACTGTTCCCGAATCATTCGGGTTTCGGATCGTCACCGAGCAAAGCATCGTTTGACAATCTACCATCTCACTGTGAACTCGCTCATTCTGCAGTCAAGTGGGATATACTCTATCAGGTTGTAAAACGAATGCAACAACTATTTTAATGTTTTTTAGGGGGGGTATTTTCGCTGTTTTGGCCCGTTTTCTTGTTGTCTCCAGGCGTTATTATGATAGGATTACACCTATCCAAAGATTCCGCTGAAAAACCCCGAATTAGCGCCGCGTGAGGCTTGCTACGCTTCCGGCGTGGTCGCGCGGCCTACAGGAAATGGGCCGTTTTGTGGGCCTGGTGACCCACCGGGCGGGTTTTTCAGCGGAATCTCCAAAACTAACGGGGAGAGCCAAACCCATGCCCCATCCGCAATTCGACCGCGACAAGTTGATCGTCAAACCGCTGGGCGAACGCAAGAACAAGATAGTGATTGCCCGCGATTGCGTTTTACCCGGCACGGCGCCCAAAACCCTTGCCGGGGAGGCGCGGGAAATTGTGCGCGAAACAGCCGAGCGCATGCGCAAGGCGCGGCGGGCGGGGCGGGCCATCATGCTGGCGTTTGGCGCGCATGCGATCAAGAACGGCCTGGCTCCGGTCCTGATTCGGTTGATGGAAGAGGGTTGGCTAACGCATTTGGCGACCAACGGGGCTGGGATCATTCATGACTGGGAGTTTGCCTTCCAGGGCCAGAGTGGCGAGGATGTGCGCCGCTACGTGGCCGAGGGCCAGTTCGGCATCTGGCAGGAAACCGGCCGTTATATTAACCTGGCGCTGATTGTCGGCGCCTACGAGGGGTTAGGCTACGGCGAATCGGTCGGGGCCCTGATCCAGAATGAATGTCTGGTGATCCCTTCCGCCGATGAATTGCGGCGCGTCGCGGCGGATGCCCTGGTCACCGGCCCTGCGCGCGCCGCCGCCGCCGCCGATTTCCTGGAGACCGTGCGGCATTTTGACCTTCCGCCCGGACGGCTGGCGATTCCACATCCCTTCAAGTCCTACAGTGTGCAGGCGGCGGCCTATCGTCTGAACATTCCGTTCACCGGCCATCCCATGTTCGGGCATGACATTATTTATAATCATCCCATGAACCAGGGGGCGGCCATCGGACGGACAGCCCAGCGTGATTTCCTGGCTTTCGCGCACAGCGTCAACAACCTGGACGGTGGGGTGTATCTCTCGGTGGGTTCGGCGGTTATGTCGCCCATGATTTTTGAAAAATCCTTGGCCATGGCCCAGAATCTGCACCACCAGAAGGGGCGCGCCATTAAAGACCATTTCATCCTGGTAGTGGACTTGGCCGACGCCCATTGGGACTGGAGCGCTCAGGGTGAGCCGCCCATGGACAATCCGGCGTATTACCTGCGCTATTGTAAAACATTCAGCCGCATGGGCGGCGCCATGCGCTACCTGTCTGCCGATAACCGCGACTTCCTGCTGGCGCTGAGCCGCGAATTAACCGGCGAGCGCTAATCAGTTTTTTATTCCAATCAGCTTCCCGCCGTTTGTCGATGATTTTAAACTGGCATCCAGGTAAGCCTGCACCCGCGCGCCACCTTCAAAACTGGTCTGTCCCTGTTTGCCGCTTTTGATCGCGTCAACAAATCGCTGATACATCGTGGGCACGGGCGGACATTTCACCGGCCACCAGATGTTCGTGTCAACATCTTGGCCAACACAGATACGGAGGGTTTCCGGCGCGGGGCGGTCCAGATTAATGTCCAGTCCGCCTTTGTCGCCGTAAACCCGAAGTGCGACCGTATTGGCGTGGCCGGTAGCCCATCGGCTGGCATGCAGTGTTCCCAGCGCCCCATTATTAAAACGCACGATGGCGGCCATACTGTCATTGGCGTCAAAAACATAAGGCCCGATCCGCTTCCGTCCCTTGTTAAAAGTCTTGAGTTCACACTGCAAAGCGGCTATGTCGCCGACAATAAAACTCGCAAAGTCATACAGATGAACGCCGATATCTCCCAGAACTCCGGCACTGCCATGCCGCGTGCTCAATCGCCACAACCAGGCCTCGCTTTTATGCCAGTCTCCCCAGGCTTTGCCCACCAGCCAGCTTTGCAGATAACTGCCCTCGACATGCATAATGCGGCCGAGTCTCCCGGAAGCGACGATTTTCGCCGCCATTTGAGTGGCGGGGCTGTTACGGTAGCTGAAATTGACCGCCGTAATGAGTTTCCGGGCGCGCGCGGCTTCCGCCATGCGGCGCGCATCCCGCAGGTTGTCGGCCAGCGGTTTTTCACACATGACACACAGGCCGTATTTGATCGCCAGCAACGCGGTTGGCGCGTGTGCCTTGTCAATCGCTGCGATCGAAACTCCGTCCAAACGCTCTTGTTTCAGCATTTCCGCGGTGTCTGCATACACCTTCGGAATGCCGTGTTTTTCCGCAAAAGCCTTGGCCCGTCCGGGAGCAATGTCACAACAGGCTGCCACATCACATCCCTTAATGGCTTTAAAACTGCCGGCATGGCTGTTGGCCATTCCGCCGGTTCCGATGATAGCCAGTCTGATCATGATTGCCATCCCCCTTTATTTCGACTGAATAACACCCGTCTTGCCGAAATCCACGGTCTTGGGCGCCAGCTTTTCAAGCGGTTTGACATTGGGACAATTATCCTTGATGTTGACTCGCGGCGCCGCCCAACGCGCGGCATTGGCAATCACCTTCTGAACCTGCAGATTATGATAAATCGGATAGATTTCATGACCCGGCCGGAAATAGAACACGCGCCCATGCCCGCGCTCCCAGCAACAGCCGCTCCGGAACACTTCGCCGCCTTCAAACCAGGAAATAAAAATCAACTTGTCCGGCGTGGGAATATCAAACCGTTCACCGTACATTTCCGTGTTCGGCAATTCAATATACTCGCCAATACCCTCGGTGATGGGATGACCCGGCTCAATGTTCCACAGTCTTTCTTTTTCAGCCGCCTCGCGCCACTTAAGCGAACAGTTTGTGCCCATTAGCCGGCGGAAGATCTTCGAAAAATGGCCGGCATGCAGGACGATCAGGCCCATGCCCTCCAGCACGCGCCGTTGCACGCGCGCAACCACCGTGTCGCTGACTTCGCCGTGCGCCGCATGTCCCCACCAGGTTAATACATCGGTTTCGGCCAGGACCTGCTCCGTCAATCCATGCTCCGGCTCATCCAGCGTGGCCGTGCGCACGCGCAGGTCGGCATGAGCGGAGAGCGATTGGGCGATCACCGCATGCATGCCATCCGGATAAATCTTTTTTACGGCTGAGTCCCTTTTTTCATGACGAAACTCATTCCAGACCGTCACGTTAATCGGCTTGTTCATCAGTTCCCCTTTCGATATCAAGGTTAATGCGTAAAAGTTCATGGGTAGAATAAACTGGAAATAGGTTTGCGGCCAAAGGAAATCTGCGCTATAAATCTTATAAACACCGGATTTTTCTTAGATGAGCAAAATAACGCCCAATCTGGATGATACCAGCGACCTGCCGGTACTGGCCCGGGAGGCTATTGGCGTCCATCTGAAAAAAGTATTGGCCGGGAGCGGTGCGGTCAAGGTCCCTAAACTGAATGGCTTGATGAAAACAACCGCCGGCATGCATTTTCATTTTATGCCCGAGCTGTTTGTGCAACTGGCCGGAATTAACGCCTTTGAATGTCCCCACGAGCGATTCAACCTGTGCCCCGGACAACTGTGCGTCATGCCGCGCGGTATGCCGCATGGCGAGACGTTCAAATTTGTGCGCGGTCAATTTGGCATGCTGGTTTTCATGTATAACGCCCAGGAATTAAGTTTCCTTCTGTCAGCCGGCTCGCAGGGCAAAGATCCTCGGGCGGTAAAATCCATGAACATCCATTATCCGCGCGTATTGCGCATGGCCGAATATCTGGAAGATATTGCCCAGGTTTTACACGCCGGCGGACGCAATACCAGGGAAATAGCGCGGGGTTTGCTGTCGGCGCATCTGGCTGAGATTCTAAACATCATGGCGACGGACTTGGGCACGCGCCGGGATGAACCGTATAAAATAACACAGGTCAAACAACTGATGGTTTCGCGCCTGAGCGATCCCGATCTGGGCGTCCGCAAACTTGCCGAGTGGGTGGAATGCTCTCCCGATTATTTGTCATACCTTTTCCATAAATGGACCGGCCGCACGCTGGCCGACACGATCAATCGTTATCGCCTGTCCCAGGCGCAGTATCTTCTGCAGAACTCGAGCAAGAATATTAAAGAAATCGCCGCCGCGGCCGGCTTTGCCGATCCCGACTATTTTGGACGGTTGTTCCGCAATGCCACCGGACAGACCCCGACAACCTATCGCCGGAAAATCAGCGCGACTTTTCCGTAACCCGGATATTTCTTAACGCAGCCTTGAAGGATCAAAACCCGCCGATACCCAAATGGCTATGGTGGGGCAAGTCAAACAAAAGAGAAAAAAACACGGATCCCGGTGGCGTGGAAGCGATTTGTACGGCGTTCCCTGGAATGAGCCGCGCTTGACAAACCTGTTGAAAACATGAAAAATGGCGGCAATCAAACCCCATTGCGCAATTGCGCACATCAAAAGGAGGACTGCCATGCCGGATCCGGAAGCCGTTAAGGAAGGCAAGCGCTTTTATGAAGATGTCCCAATGAAGACACCGGGCTTTTTTTTGAAAGGTTCGGGCGCGCTCGACTGGGGTATGCGCAACCGCCTGGCGCGGATTTTCAACCCAAAGGACGCTCACACGGTCATGCTGGCCATTGACCACGGCTATTTCCAGGGCCCCACCACGGGGCTGGAGCGCGTGGACTTGAATATCGTCCCGCTTGTTTCCCATTGCGACGCGCTAATGCTGACGCGCGGCATCCTGCGTAGCACGATTCCGCCCGCTTGCGCCCAACCGATTGTCATGCGCGCCAGTGGGGGGGCGAGCATTTTAAAAGAACTCTCCAATGAGGAATTGGCCGTGGATATCGAGGATGCCATCCGCATGAATGTCTCGGCCCTGGCGATCCAGGTGTTCATCGGCGGTGAGTTCGAGACTCGCTCGGTCCATAACATGACCCGCCTGGTGGACCTTGGCCTGCGCTACGGCATTCCCGTCATGGCCGTCACGGCGGTAGGCAAAGATATGGCGCGCGACGCCAAGTATTTCCGGCTGGCCTGCCGCATTTGCGCGGAGCTGGGCGCGCACGTGGTCAAGACCTATTACGTCCCGCAGGGGTTCGATACCATCACGGCTTCCTGTCCGGTGCCGATTGTCATGGCCGGCGGCAAAAAACTGCCGGAACTGGACGCGCTGACCATGGCCTATAACGCCATCCAGGAAGGCGCCGCCGGCGTGGACATGGGGCGGAACATTTTTCAGAGCGATTTTCCCGTAGGCATGATCAAGGCGATTCGCAAGGTCGTGCATGAGAATATGAAACCCGCCGAGGCGCTTGAATATTATAAGACGTTGAAGGCGAAGAAAGCATAAAAGACAGTGTTCAGTGTTCGGGGTTCGGTGTTCGGTAAAACCTGAACACTGAACACCGAAAACCAAGTACGGACGTTGCCGATTAAGTTAAATTTGATAAGGCGAGGAAATGAATACGCAAATAGCCCGTCTTTTGACCATCCTGCGGGGTTTGCTGGCCGAACCCTCCGGTTGCCCCGATGATCCCTGGCAGAGGGTGATATTTAAGCCATGCGCTCCATCCTCCGGGGCATCTGATGCGGCAATTGCCGATGCGGCGATTGATCTGGGGGACGTTGTGAGCAAGGCGGCGGATGACGAACTCCGCGGTCAACTGCGGATCATCCTGCAGCGCTCCGCGGTCAAGCCGGACAGGGTTATTGTTACCGGCGGTAACGCGTATCGCATCGAGCGCGGCGTGGTGTCAACGCAGGCGCCTCTGCAAAATAAAATTGCGTTGGTCACCGGCGCGGCGGGCGCGATCGGGGCGGGGATTTGCCGTGGCTTGCTGGCGAAGGGCACGTATGTGGCCGCCGCCGATCTGGCGCGGGAAGCCTTGGATAACCTGGTCCGGGAATTGAATCCCGACTCTCTGCGAGGTCGGGATCGGGACCGTATAATGGGCGTGACGATGGACGTTACCGATGCCGCCTCCGTGGCCGCCGGGTTTGATGCTGTGGCCGAGGCATGGGGTGGGGTGGATATTATTGTGGTCAATGCCGGGATTGCCATGGTGGCGCCGCTGGTTGAGTTGGATATGGAGGCGTTCCGGCGGTTGGAGCGAGTCAACGTGGAAGGGACCTTGCTGACCCTGGCGGAGGCCGGTCGGCGTTTATGCCGCCAGGCGACGGGCGGGGACATGATTCTGGTTTCCACCAAGAACGTGTTTGCCCCGGGGGCGCAGTTCGGGGCCTACAGTGCCACCAAGGCGGCGGCCCACCAGTTGGCGCGCATCGCCAGCTTGGAACTGGCAAGCTTCGATATCCGTGTGAACATGGTGGCGCCCGACGCTGTTTTTTCCGATGGTGAGCGCAAGTCGGGTTTATGGGCCGAGGTGGGCCCCTCGCGCATGAAGGCTCGTGGCCTTGATGAAAAGGGTTTGGAAGACTATTATCGCAACCGGAATTTGCTTAAAGCCCGGGTGACGCCCGACCACGTGGCCAACGCCGTGCTTTTCTTTGCCGCCCGGCAAACGCCGACGACCGGCGCCACGATTCCCGTGGACGGCGGCCTGCCGGATGCGACGCCGCGGTGACCTGAAGAATGGTTTCCGCCATAGGCGGATCCGCCTTCGGCGGAAATGGTCAATGGGTGATGGTTAATGGGAGATAGTTGCGGGCATAGTTTTCATTGGAAAGGCGCGGTGTAGTTACCGTTCGTTAGAACGGTTTCCTGCGGTTCTTACGAACCGCATCTACACCAAAAAGGAGGCATTGATGAAACGGCTAATGATGGGACTGTTGCTGGCCAGCCTGTTTGGATTCTCCGCCCTGGCGGGCGAGGAGTGGCTGACGGATTTTAACAAGGCCAAGAAAGAAGCGGCGGAAAAGAAACTGCCGATCCTGGCCGACTTCTCCGGGTCCGACTGGTGTGGCTGGTGCATCAAGCTCGACAAGGAAGTGTTTTCTCAAAAAGAATTCAAGGCGTTTGCCAAGGACCGCGTGGTATTGTTTCTGGCCGATTTTCCGCGCGCGAAAGAACTGGTGGCCGAAGTGAAGGCACAGAACGAACAGTTACTTAAGACGTACAGCGTAGAAGGGTTCCCGACCGTATTGCTCCTGGATGCCGGCGGCAAAGTCATTGCCCGGACCGGCTATCGTAGGGGTGGGGCGGGGTCTTATGTGGATCATCTGAAAGATTTGCTGAAACAACCCGGCAACAAATAAACATAAGAAGGTATATGGTCAAACGAGGGTTTGATCTAAAAAGCATGCGATATTTAATGTCAGTTAGTGTCCCGTGATAATCATCAATCGGAAATCAAAAATTCAAAGTAGGGAGATTATGTTTGTGAAACATGAAGAAATGAAGTGCGGATTGGCGGCGGTGCTGGTGCTGGGGATGGTCGCGGGCTTGATGGCCCAGGAACCAGCGGCGCCGGTCAAGGATTCCGGCGCAACAGCCCCGGCGTGTGCCATGATGTGCGG
>VSJD01000216.1 GCA_008636095.1 Kiritimatiellota bacterium
TGGTTCCAAGGGCACGGCGGCCAAACCCCAGACACTTTGCCCAATCATGGGTGGCAAGTGCAGCAAGGATATATTTGTGGATGTCGAGGGTTGCCGCATCTACGTCTGCTGTCCGGACTGCATTACCAAGGTCAAAGCTAACCCGAAAGCGGCCCTTGCAAAAATCAAGGCCAACGGCGAACAGCCTGAGTGCGTGTGCGTCGTGTGCCCCAAGTGCGGTGAGTATCAAGGCTCGGACAAGTGTTGTAAGCCCGGCGCCGTAAAATGCGACAAGTGCAAGATGGACAAGAATTCTCCCGGTTGTTGCAAGCCGGATGTCCTGGGCAAGACGGTCCCCTGCGGGATGGATGCTTTCAAATGTTGCATGAAAGCCGCTCCCTCTGAGAAGCCTGCGGTGCCTGCCGAACCGGCGGAATAATCAGCCGATTAGCGCGACGGCCAGGTGTGTGTGGACGCGCCTGGCCGTTGTCCGGCATGCCGCCCGTATTGCCGCGGAACTTGGGGCCGACATTATGAAGGTAAATTATACGGGCTCTCCGAAAACGTTTACCTCTGTGGTGGCCGGTTGTCCCATCCCGGTGGTGATTGCCGGTGGCGAGAAGCTGACGGATGAACGCCAGGTGTTTCGCATGATCCGCGAGGCACTGGATGTCGGGGCCGCCGGCGTGGCCGTCGGCCGCAATGTTTTTGGCCATGATTCCCCGGTGGCCATGATGCGGGCCATTTGCGCCCTCGTCCATGAGAATGCCTCGATCCAAGACGCCGTTCGCCGGTTACACGGGTAAAAGCATCCAGTTAATACCTGCTGTAGACTGTAGGCTGCTGGAAATTAATTCGGCTCTTCACCGGAATCTGTGGGTCGAACGACGAAATTTCACCACGCAGGTACGAAGGAGAAAAACAGAAAATGAGATTCCATCAAACCTGAGACTGACGGGGTGCCAATCTCAGGTTTGATGGAATGATCTGATCTGTATTGGGGAGGCAGACTAGAGATTCATGGCGCCATTCCGAGAACTCCAAATATCCACCGCGAGTCTCTGTGATGGCAATTTTCGTGTTCGCTGTGCCTCCGTGGTGAATTCTTCCCAAGATTGTCCCCGGATTCCTCATAAGGCGGATAAATGTGCGGCAGGCCCTAGTTTAATTTCTTGACGGAAATAATCCCATGATTGCGGCCTTAGACCGGCTGTTTCATTTGACCGCCAACGGGACCACGGTGCGGACCGAGATCCTGGCCGGGGTCACAACCTTTCTGACCATGGCCTACATCATCTTTGTCCAGCCGGCAATTTTGTCCGGGACGCTCTTCGGCATTCAAACCGGCATGGATTTCGGCGCAGTCATGACGGCTACCTGTGTGGCGGCCGCGTTGGCAACGGTGATTATGGCGCTCTATGCCCGCTATCCGATCGCGCAGGCGCCCGGGATGGGCGAAAACTTTTTTTTTGTTTTTTCCGTTCTGCCGGCGGCCGCAGCGGCCGGTTTTGCCCAGCCGTGGAAGGTGGGACTTGGCGTAGTACTGGTGGCCGGGCTGCTGTTCATGCTGATTTCGATTGTCGGTGTGCGCGAGATGATCATTGATGCCGTCAGCCCCAGCCTGAAGAACGGAATTGCCGTGGGCATTGGGTTCTTCATCACGTTTATCGGGTTTCAGAATGCCCGCTTGATTTTGCCCAGCGCCGGCACTTGTGTGCGCCTGAACCCCCAATTTGCCTCGCCGGACATGATCGTATTTTTCTTTGGGCTGATCTTGACAGCGGCTCTGCACGTCCGCCGCGTGCATGGCTCCATCCTTTGGGGTATCCTGGCGTCCTGTCTGCTGGCCGTCCTGCTCAAATTGACGATCCCTCATCTGCCGCCGGCCATTACGGAGACGGGCCTGGTGCGCGAATCCATGCTAATGACCCGGTTTCAGATCGCCGGCCATCTGACAGCGCTCCCGCCCTCCATGTCCAGCACTTTCATGCAGATGGACCTTGTGCAAGCCTGTTCGCTGACCATGTTGCCGTTCATCATCATCTTCCTGTTTATGGATGTGTTCGATACCATGGGCACGTTGATCGGGGTAGGGGAACAGGCTGGTTTTATTGTGAACAACAAACTGCCGCGTGCCCGGCAGGCCCTGCTGTCGGATGCGACCGGCACGGTGATTGGCGCCTGTTGCGGGACCAGCACGGTGACGAGTTTCATTGAAAGCGCCGCGGGCGTGGAGCAAGGCGGGCGGACGGGACTTGTGGGGCTGGTTGTGGCGGCCCTTTTTTTGCTTGCGCTCTTCTTCAGTCCCATCGTGGCGATGATCGGCAGTTACGCGCCAATTACGGCGCCAGCCCTCGTGGTCGTTGGTTTCATGATGATGCAGAATCTGCGGAAAATAGATTGGAACGACTACAGCGAAGCCGTGCCGGCGTTTCTGATCGCATTGGGCATTCCGCTGGCCTATTCGATAGCCGATGGCCTCGCGTTCGGGTTCATCACCTATCCAATCATCAAGGTGCTGAGCGGGCGGATGCGGGATATTCGCTGGCCGATGGTCGTGGTGTGTGTCATCCTGCTGATGTATTTTGTGATGATCCGGAGTTAGCGTTGGTAGGCGGGACCACGCGAAACGCGTGGTAAACACTATGCTTGCTCCGCCCATGGCGGGGCGCCGCGACCATCTCGTTCCCCGGGCGGCCTCGCCTGCGACGCTATGCGCAGCATTGTCTGCCCGCAGTCGCTACGCGACAGCGTTGCGGGCGGGCGGGCAGATTGCCGCGGGGAGCTTCACTTGCCTGCCAGCATGATCACCTCGCCGCCCTGCGTTGCGACAACGATCCGATCAGGGCCGGCAGGTGCGGGATAACAGGCCATTGCTGTTACGGGGGTCTTTGTTTCGTAACCTGCAAACGGCTTGCCATTCCGGCCTGCAAGCAACACCACGCCGGCGCCTGTACCGACGGCAACATCAATGTTGCCCTTGCCGGTGAAATTGCCAACAGCCAGTTTTAACGGCATGGCTTGAAGTTGTGTTCGCCAGCGTTTTTCGCCCGTATCGCCATTTACGGCATAAACATTGCCATTGCGCGAGCAAGCCAGCACATCATCTTTATCGTTACCGTTAAGGTCGCAACAGACAATGGAGGTCACTTCATCGCCGGTGTTCCATTTCCACCGGGCCAGTGCGTCGGTAAAGCCCATATGGTTAACCATGTATCTATCAATGGCCTGGACACAGTTGTCCCTGCCGCCCATTACAGGAATGGCGGCGGTACGGCCATCCAGATGACCGGTAGTAATGCAGTTTAAGTTACTGCTACTTGCCGTATAAGCCCACTTGCGCCGGCCCAGCGGTGTAACGCAAAAAACAGCCGACGTACCGGTAGTGAGCATGGCGTCAAGTTTGCCGTGACCGTCAAAGTCGGCCAGGGCAACGGCGCGCGCCTCGTGACAACCGAGAAACCGCCACAATTCTTTGCCTTCGCTGCTCAGGGCGTAAATAAACCAATTGTCCGAGCCGACGATAAAGATCAGCTTGCCGTTGTTGAACATATCACCGGCGGTTACGCAAGAAATGGCCGGATGTTTAGAATGATAGGGCGCCTGCCATGTCCATTGGATACTGCCGGCTCCGTCAACGACATAGAGTTTCGTATCGTGACTGCCAACGGCAATGCGAGCCGATCCGTCGGCTAAGCGTCCCGCCCAGATGCATCGCACTGTTCCGCCAGTGTCCAATTGCCAAAGTTTTTTTCCGCTGCCAGTCAACGCATACGCAGATTGCGATTCGCCGCCGCCGACGATCTCTGCGGCTCCATCGTTATTAATATCAGCAATGGTCATGGCTTTCAGCGAGCCAATGTCACAATGCGACCATATTTTCTTCAGCGCCGCCGACTTTGGCAGGAACGTTCGGGTATACGGCACAGTGACATGAGCCGTTTTAACCGGTTTTCGCAAGGCGGCCTTTTGGCGAAGCACAACCTGCGGGACAAATTCGACGGCATGTATGCCGGCGGGAACGCTGAAGGTTAACGTCGCACCGGATCGCCGATAACAGGCATCGCGATTATTGATTCGCAGGGCGGCATCTTTGGGAACGGCGAGTGTGATTTTCGTTGGTTTTCCGGCAACGATAGTTCCCGCGTTGGCCTGACGGTCGAATTCAATATCAACCGGGCGATCGGCGGCGAAGACCGGATCGGGCCACCGGAGCTGCGTTCCGGCGATCAGAGCGAAGTATTCGGCGCCGATCTGGAACATCTCAGCCCGGACCCTTGGACCATCAGGAATATTTTCAGGGGAATTGCCCGGACCGATACCGGCAAAGATGATTTCGTCGCCGCAGGCAATGCGTATGCAGTTTTGCGAGAGGCGTTTCAGTCCGGGCGGTCGTTGGCCAATGCCGTGCCCGGCCATCAGGTTCCACTGGACAAATCGCCGGCGTTTTTTCAGCGCAATATCCGATGTCTGGATAAAGGTGTGCGTATCTTCATCGTAGCCTTCGAGGACGTTTTTGTCGTTGGGCAACTTGCCGGTCTTGAGTTGTATTTCGGGACCGGCAGGGAATTGGATGGTGAATTGTTGATCGTCCTGAGTGAGGGTCAATGCGGTTTTGGCCAATTTGGCGGCGCCGAGGGTCTGGAAAAAGACGCGCACGGTGATCTGTTTGTCGCCGGCGAGCGCTTCAACATCGTCGGCGAGAACGAAGTATTTGTTGCGCAGCGAAAAGATATTCCGGCGCCAGTTGCTCTTGTTGTAGCCGGACATGATTGATTGCGCGAAAGAGGCGCGCGTGAATGCGCGCGCATGTTCAAGGCCGGCGAACGGCGGAAGGGTCTCGGTTCGTCCGTCACGGTAGATGGAGAGCGTATTATGGCATTGCTGGTCTCGGTTGAAGTAGCCGCTGTCGGAGAGCCACGTTTTCCCGTTTCGGGTAAGACGGAGTATGGAATTTCCGTCAAAGTGTTTGTGATTGCCGACATTGATCCCGTCGAGCAACAGGTACTGATCCATGCGGTTGAATCCGTCGCGGAAACTAATTTTATCAAAGCAAGAAGTGTTTTTCGGAAGGGGTGTTCCCATGGCGTAGAGATAAAAGAGGGGCTCAATGGGATAGACACTGACGCCGGCAAGATGGCTGGGTTCAACGGGCGGCAGGTCGGAGTTAAAGGCATAAGGCATGCTTTTAGTTGCCGGGAAAAAGAGGTGCCTTCCATCGCGGTAATAGAAGCTGGCGGCCATCCGGTGGCTCTGTCCCCCGCAAATCTTTGAAGCCGTGTTATCGCCAAAGGACGCTTCGTGGCCAAGGTTGTCCGTGATGATGTTGGCATAGTCGGCGATTTTTCCGGCGGCGTTGGAGTCAAAAAAAGTGGTGTCGCCCGAGGCAAACGTGTAAGTGCGGGCATGTTCAAAAGGCAGCCACAGATAGCCATTGGCATCCTCGATGTTGTTAATGGCTCGGCGATGGGGCGCGATGCATTTTTCCCCGATTGCGATCCAGTGATCGGCTTCAGGAAGTCGGTAATATTTTTTAAAGTATAGGCCGGCAATATACAGCCCCATTGCGGCGAAGGTGGAGTGGTTGGTTCGCAGTTCGAAGGAAGTCAGATCTTCGATATGAGCCGGGCAGTGGCGAATGTAACGGATAAGGATGCGTGTAATTTTAAGACGATCGTCGTCGGTAAGAACAGGCGATTCTTCAACAACGTCCCAGGCTGGTATGACGTCGAGAAGTGGGAAATCGGCGTCGAATCCCCATGGGCCGCCCCAGTTTCCGTGGCCGGAGTCGGCGTGTTGTTGGGCAAAGAAAACGAGGCGCTTGAAGATTTCAGCGTAGACGTCTTTGCCGGTGAGGGCGTAAAGTTTGCCGAAATCAGCGATGTTTCGCCATGGTCCGGTGTGCCCGCCTTTGCGCGCATAGTCGGCAACACGTTGCACTTCATGATCAATGTCGGGTGTATTGTTAATATCGGGGATGGTGTTTCCGCTGGAGCCGAGCTTGAGCTCAAAGAGCGGGCCAATGTTTGGCGGACGGACAATCTGGTTGATTTTTTTGATGAAGACGTCGCAGGCCAGTTGGACGTCGCCGGCAAGCACAATGGCGTTTACGCCCATGGCGAAGGGGTCGTGGATAGTATGAACGAGATAACCGCCAACACCGGGATAGAGGAAGTCGGCCGGAGTGTAACGGCAGCCATAGAGCGAGAAAACAGCCCGGTTGGTATTGACGTCGCCGAGAAGGATGAGGTTGGTTTTCGAGACGTAGCGACCGATGAAGTTGTGGTCGGTAACAATGGACGGAGCGGCGTGGCATTTATCGGCGATGCATTGTTTCAAGACCTGGGCGAGATGGTCGTAACGTCCGTCGGCGGGCACAACGATTCTGGCTTGGGCCAGATCGGTTGTGAGGAATCTTTTCTTGGGCATTCGGATTAAGTCGCCGACGTCGGGTTGGGCTTTTTGAGCGGAGCGGACACAGCGGCAGCTCAGATTGGCAATGTAAAAAACACTTTTCTGGGGTTTGTTGAATAACAACCCTGGCCAGGTAATGATACTGTCTGACCAGGTAATGATACCGAAGATGATTTTTTCAGTTTTCGCAGTAATAGACAACGTAACGGTTTGCCATGCCGAGGATAGTTTGATTTTGACGTATTGCCCCGGATCGCCTGATTCGGCAGCAACTTTTACGCGCACGGTTCCAAGGCCCCTGAGTTTTAACGCCAGTATATATTTTTTGCCGGCAACGGCAGGGATTTCGGTTCGTGCGCCTTCAAGGTTCATCATGCCGGGGGTGCGTACTTCGAGGATATTACCGGTCATTCCAGTGGTCCGGATGCACTTCATGACTGACTGTGACAGGCGGGGTTGCGAGGGTTCCCAAGTTTGCCAAAGCAGGTTTGCGAATTTGACTGGCCGGTCGGCCGATGTGGTGGACATAATTTTGGTCCCTTTGTTTTTCGAACAATGACACCAGTTTCAAAAACACCTATTACACTATACGTACCGGAACTTTGCCGGCATTACTCGTTCCGAAGTATCAGCGCGAGTTCCTGATCGTTAATTTCCTCGTTTTTTATCGTTTGTCAAGACATCCGCGTAAAAGTTCGCTCGCAAAACATATGCTTTATTGCCGCGCAATGTCCATTTCCAGAATGTTGGTGCCGTTTTCCCGCCGGTAAACGATACGACTGACCGTTTCGCGCACAAGGTGCAAGCCCAGGCCGCCAATTTTGCGTTGGTCCAGCGGCAGATGGATGTCAGGTGCGGGCGTCTGCAACGGATCAAATGGATGCCCGTCATCTTTCAACTGCAAGCGGATAGTGTCCGGGAACAGCGCGAGATTTACCGTGATCGTGTGAGGGGCCGTGTCGTCGTAGCCGTATTTGATGATGTTGGTGACAATCTCTTCAATGGCCAGGTTGACCCGAAAGATCGCCTCGTGCGGTACGGTATGCTGATCCAGGAAACGGTTGGCCGCGGTCGTCAGCGGCGCCAGGGAGGTCAGCGTATTCTCGATGGTTTGACTGAAGGAATCGCTCATGGCGCAACGGTCACCCTTCGCCTGCATTATTCATGAAAACTACATTTTCATTCATAAGCATTTCAAAGCCAATGGCTTTAAAATTTCGACGCGTCCGTTAGCCGACGGACTTGCTCAAGGCGAACCCTGAGCACGAGCCCTGAGCAAAGTCGAAGGGCTCACGTCGAAGGGTTCGGGAGGACACTTCCGCGATATCCGGCCGTTCAGGCCATCATTGTCATGGACATGGCAATGGCCATCGTGCGCTCGATCTCGCGGATCGATTTGGCCATTTCCTGGCCGATCAGGTCCAGGCGGGCCAGCGCGGTAATTCGCGAACGCACTTGTTCGTATTCTGCCGGCGTAAACAGGTCGTCCAACAGCCGGCAGGCGTTGCCCAGATTGATCAGCACGACTTCGCGCGGGTCGGGAATATCGTCGCTGAGGATCAGCTCCCGCAAACGGGTTTTGACTTCCTTAACCTCGCGGTTGTCCATGAGCGGATAGCGGCGCACTTCAAAGACCCACAGGATTCGCCGGTTTTCCTGTTTGAGAATGCCTTTCTGAATCAGCCGTGCCAGGACCCGTTCCTGGATGCGCTTGGACTGATCCGCAAAGTATTTCAGCCAAAAGCTGGTCGGCTGGGGTTCCGGCTTCTGCTGGAGGTCGCGCAAGGTATCGTCCAGGATGGGATCGCCGGTTGGCTGGGTGTTGGTGACGCTCAAGCTGGTCAAATCCGTGTCAATCCGGTCTTGGAGCGCCAAGTCCATAAGCAACGCACCGGCCAAAGCATAATCCAGTGCCGAGACGGGCAACGGTTTGATGACGCCCTGTTTGTCGTCAAGGGCAAGCAGGAAAATTTCTTCAGCAAAACTTAGCATACTTGGTCCTCCCTGGAGTCCTCGATGCTGACGCGCGGGCGGATCCGGCCGCCCTGTAATTATATCGCGCAGGCGTCGACAGCTTCGTTTACAGTTTTAAAAATAGGCAGAATACTTTCAAATCCCGCAATGTCAAAAATCTGCTGGACCTGAGCGGACAGGTTGGCCAGCGCCAGTTTGCCTTGCGCCTGTTTCAGGCGCTTGGCTGCAGATAGAAATACGCGCAGGCCGGCGCTACTGACGTAGTCCAGGCCCGCGAGATCCAAGGCAATCTGCCTGGTTCCGTTTTCGACCAGGCTGGATATGCGCTTATCGAGCTCCGGCGAGCTCGTGGCGTCCAGCTTGCCTTGTGCCACCAGGATCGTGACGTTGCCCTGTTTGGATTCGCTAATGTTCATGGTAACTCCCTGCTATTGACCGAGGCGCGGGATACTCCGTAATTCCCCGGTTATATTTGAAACCGTTTACTAATACTTTTCGGCTTTCTTAAATAATGCACTATTGCATATGATAATGCAAATAAAAGATATGTGCAATAAAAGATATATGCATGAAAGATATATGCAAAAGTGCCGGGGTTACCCCGCCCTGGTCAAGTCACGGAACGAACGGCACGTTATTTGTTCCGCCAAACGTATCGCTCACCGTGGCATATTCCAGGCTTGAGAACATGATCATCCAGCCGTCCGTTTGAGAATATGCCGCCGGATCAAGCATTCCATCGCCATCGTAGTCGGACGGCACAACCCATGCGTAACCCGGTCCGCCAAGCGCCACGTTAACCTGCCAATACTCCGCCGACGACAACTGGATTGCTAAAGTGCCCGTGGCTTCGTTGTAGGTTGTCAATTCCGATTTGCCGTCGCCGTCGAAGTCCACCGGCACAACGATCATACCGGCGCCGCCCAATGGGACAAGCGCTTCACAATATTCGGCGGTTGAGAGTTTGACACGGAGAAGTCCATCGGTCGCCGAATACACGGCCGGATCGGCCTTGCCGTCGCCATCGTAATCCGCACAGGACCCGACATACCCGGGCCCGCCGAGCGGCATCTGAGCCGGTACGTATCCACTCTCCGAAAACAAGACCCTTAGCATTCCTGTTGCGGCTTGATACGTTGCCGGATCGGTCAGCCGGTCACCATCGTAATCCGCCGCGGCCGCCAACTGGCCCGGTCCACCGAAGGCCGCCTGGATCGGCGGCGTGTAGCCGGCCGATGACAGCATCACCCACCAATAGCTTTGGTCGGCGCTGTAAATCATGGGATCCGTCAATCCGTCGCCGTCATAATCGCCCTGGACAGGCACGCAGGTGGCATCGCCTAAGGAGACCGGGAATTCGCCCAGCGTTGAGCACAGAATCCGCCACAGGCCATAGCCGGGATTAAAGAGCACGACATCGGCCAGCTTGTCGCCATCATAGTCGTTGGCCACTTGCTTGGTCGTGGTGGCTTGTAGAACCTGGCGCCAGCCGATGGCTTCGCCGCTGAGTTCGCTGTTGCCCAGCGCGTTCTTGGCGCGGACTCTATACAAATACGAGGCGCCGGCGAAGGTGGCGTTATCGTCAAAGAAGGTCTGCGTTAGCTCTCGGTCCGAAAAAATACCAGCGATGAAC
>VSJD01000212.1 GCA_008636095.1 Kiritimatiellota bacterium
GCGGGGGCGACGGTCGCCGGGGGTGTGGATTCCGCCAGCGATTGGGCCAGCGCGTCCAGCCTCAGGCTCGATCTGCGCACCACTTCGTAGCTCGTGGCGTTCTCCACTGCATTCCAGCTGATGCGGACACTGTACGGCCGGGTGCCTTGCGTGGCCGCCACATTGGCTGGGGTTGCCAACTGAAGCCAACCCACATCCATCTCGCTGTATGGGCTGGCGAATCCTTGAGCGTTGTGCGCCTTGATCCAGTAATAATAAAACTGGCTGACGCTTGCCTGGGTATCATCATAGCCCTGGATTGTCACCGTTCCGATCCGGACGGCGTTGCTCAAGTTGGTGTCCGTACTGCGCCAGATCTCATACTTTGTGGCGGCATCCACGGCCTGCCATAGCACGCGAATCTTGGAGTTAAACGTTCCCTTGGAGGCCGAGATGTTGCTGGGTTTCAGCAGGGCGTTCCGATAACCGCTGGCGAAATCGCTATACGCGCCAGCATCCGACAAGCGGGAACGGACAAAATAATAATACAACCTGAGAGCATCCCCGGTGGTATCTTCATAAGTCGTGACCGTCGCAGGTACCGTTCCCAGCAGATAGGCCAGACCGACATTAGGATAAATACTGCGCCAGATCTCATAAGTG
The DNA here is from genome assembly GCA_008636095.1 of Kiritimatiellota bacterium. GTDB lineage: Bacteria > Verrucomicrobiota > Kiritimatiellia > JAAZAB01 > JAAZAB01 > VSJD01. The sequence goes on from VSJD01000212.1 coordinate 643, forward strand.
ACGGCGCCTAAGGAACCCGTCCAACTCAGGGCGACGCGGTTAGTGTACGTGCCGCTGCTGGCCGTCAGGCCAGTTGGCGCGGGTAATTCACTGATAATCAGTGTTCCGTTTGTCGAACCCTGATATTTTGGATCATTGACTGTGCACGTTACCGCATACGTCCCGCGGTTTATCGGCGCCCAGGCATGGCCGTTGTACGTGATGTCCACCTGCAATCCCGCGGGATCGGTGGCGATCGTCACCATCCGGGCTGTCCCATTGTAGAGTTGATTCGTGTTGGATAGCGTCATCGTTGCCAAAACTTTTGTTACGGTAAATGTATGGGTCAGGTTTGGTGCGGCGTTCCAGTTATTGTCCCCCGCTGCCTCCACGCTTACCGATCCCGAATTCGTGAAGATCAGATTTGTCAGAGTATTGATCACGCCCGGACCGGAGATAACCGTAAAATTAGTCACCGTCAGGCCGGGACTCGCCTGCGCCGCCAACCCAACCGTACTTGTTGTCGCAAAGGCCGATCCGCCCGCCGGTGTAAAATTAGTAATCGCATGGGTGGCCTTGTTGACCGTCAGTGTCGCCACCAGATATTGAGGACTGTTGGTCGCATCAGCGGAAACAATTGCGTTGGTCGCGTAATAGGTTCCCGCATTGATTCCAGTCAAACTGACTGAGCCCGTAATTGCCACAGCCGTCAGACCATTCACACGGCCGGTAGCGGGCGTGGATGTCCACCATCCCGTCGCACCGGCGGAATAGGTCGTCACATTGGTGAAATCAAATCTCCATGCACCAAGGTTGGTTACTATAAAACTCTGTGCCGATGGATTCGATCCGCCATACGTCCCTGTATATGTCAAGCGCCCGGGCGACAACCCAATTGCGGCCGCAGACAACTGCATGACGTAGACCGCCGCGTCGCCGGGTTCCAGGCTGCAGGTGACCTGCTCTCCCGCAGTCACCGCTTCCTCGCTGTAAAACTCTTCGCCCGCACCGGCATCAGCCGGCAGTTCGATCGCATACTCGACCGGCGTGGCCCCCAGGTTCATCGCGCAGATCAACGTGGTACGGCCCTCGCTGATGACCTGTGCCTGCGTGATGGCGTAGCCCGCCAGGGCGGCCGGCGTGCCCGTCAGAAAGACATCCTCGAAAGCCGCCGCCAGGCGGGATACATCGGCAACCGCATGCCAGACGCGGCCGTCGAAGCTCATCCGCGCGTAGGCCAGCACCCCGCCGCTGCCGGCCAGCAGCATACGCAACACTCCGGCCCGGGTGAGCGGCGTCAGCGAGTTGGTCAGGGCCGTGTCATAGGGGTACACTATCAGACCGGTAAGCAGGGGGATACCCTGCAGGGCATCGATGGTCCGATAAATGTCCGCCTCCAGAGCGCCATAGCCGGCGCCGGCGCGGTCGCAGGCCTGCAGGTCGCCGATGTACTGCCAGTTTATACCATACGTTTCGGGATTGTCCGGGGTTTGGTAGCCGCTGTAGACGCTGAGCTTAGTCCCGGGTGCGAGGCGGTGGGTAGCCTCCTTAAACTTTACGAACATCTGCGCCACGCGGTGGGCCATGAAATCTATCCACTGGTCCCCATATTCATCCTTGATGATCTGCGGATCCAGCGCGACCTCCGGGTCCAGCGTGGCGAATTCGCGGAAGGCGTCCAGGCACCGGGAACAATAGCACGAATGCGGTCCCGCATAGGGCCCGTACTCGTAGTCATAGTCAATCGTGTCCGGGCAAATTGCGTCCAGGCGCTCCTTCAGCGCCTGTTCCACCGCCGACCAGCTTCCGCCCAGCAGGAGGGTCATACACATCAGGCTGGCGCTGGTCGTGTTCGTAGAGGTAATGAGGCGCTCGTCGGGGTGCGCTATCAGGTAGGGGGCAAGATTTATCGACCAGCTTTGGAAGTTGATGGACATCGTCAACTGCAAGCCGTACTTGTGCCCGGTGTCACTGGTCCAGCGGGCGCCATCTACGATGTCATTGAACCCGGCGGCCTGGGTGCACTTGAGTATCTCCTCACGCATGACCAGGTCATCCATGCTCCCTAACGAGCCACCCCAGAGTTGGAAGACCAGCGTATTGGGCTGCTGGGCGTCCAGCTCCGGCAGCAGGCGCACGTTGAAGCTCTGTGGCGGCTCGCTGACATTTCCGCCATTGGCCTCGCTCCAGTAGATGAACTCGGTCTCCGTGCTCGCGGGCTCCCCGGCCTCCTCGCGATAGCGGACGAAGGCCTCGAAGAGCGACATGAGGTAATGGCGCCCGGACAGCACGGGCTTGTCGGCGGTCACCTTGGCCACGCGCATCTCGCTGCCATTGACCTGTTGTGTCCCCAACTGCGTGCAGATGAACTTCGGCTGGTCGGCCACGGTAGTGCCGTAGAAGCCGCTGCTGCCGATGACTTCGAAGTCCAGCGGCGTTGCGATGTAAGTAGTCCAGCCCTCCAGTTTCTTCCCTGACAATCCATCGGTGATGACATTGATGTGCTGGGCACTCCCTCGCGCCATGTAGAACGCCGGATTCGGCGTCGGCCAGATGCGGGTCTTCTCCCACAGCAGCGTGCGCCGCAGCACCACGGCTTGCCCCGGCTCGCCGACGATGGGACCCAGTTGCGGATCGTCCCCGGTCTGTGTGGCCAGGGGCCAGGCGAGGTCGTCGAGGGCGGCCAGTGTCGCGTCCTCTGTGTCTGCGTCGGCCACCTTCCAACTCTCGGCCGTGAAGCTGCTCCCGGTAGCCTCCACCGTGATCGCCGCCGTCCCCTGCTCCAGCTTGAGCGCAAAGACGTTGAAGACGTTGGTTCCCGTTTTCAGCGTGGCGGAAATGGCCTCGCCATCGGCCTGCGCGCCACTGCTGATCATCTCGTCATTGAGGGTCAACTCGTAGGGACCGTCGCAAGCCAGTTTGACTTGGACCTGGGTCAAGGTGCTGGCGCGATTGGCCACCATCCAGATCAAAGCTGCAATGCACACGATTGCCGGCCATGTCTTGACTGTTTTCGTTTTGCCATCCCCTCGGATGAAGGGTTAGGATGATCGAATACTAATACTAATGCTCTCGTATTTTATTTAAATGATACACTATTGCACGCGATAATGCAAGTAAAAGAGGTATGACAGAGGTGTGAAACGTACCCGGGACGGGGTTGTAACAAGCGGCTTGTGGTTATCGTGCCCTGGTCAAGGCTGTAATCAATTTGCGATGCTGGGGAAAGCGCTCCAGCAGGTCGGACCGCCGCCCTGCCGCGAAGTCCTGGAACTCGAAGCCTGGCGCCACGGTACAGCCGATGAGCGCATAACCACGCTGACTGGTCCGCCCGCAATGCTGGGGCGCGGCCAACCGCGCTCCCATCCACGTTCCGGCTGGAATAACCGCCTGAAACTGTTCGCCGGCGATCGCACAACGGCCCAGGCGTACCTCCCTGGATGTCCCGTCGGGTGCGATCATGGCCAGGAGCAGGGTGCTGCCATCATAAAAATGCCATTGTTCATCCGACGCCAGCCGGTGCAGAGTTGATGTTTGCGTGCCGGTCAGCAGGAAATAAATCGAGGTCGAGAAGGCGCGCGGCCCTTGGTAGCGCGTTGGCAGAGCGGCGGCCGAAATCTGATCCTTGGCCCGGTAAATTTCGCGGAAATACCCGCCTTCGGGATGTGGCTGGAGCGCCAGCCTGGTTATCCAGTACTTGGCTGTTGGTTGCCTGTGCATGGTTGATCCCATTTGAAAATTATGCCGCAACCTCGCCCGGCAAAATTTGTAGATGTCCTCACGCGGCGTCGGCAAAATAATCCAACCCGCAATGGCAACTAATTATAGGTTGAGGGAATGGATATGCAAGCGTGCAAATTAAGTTGGAACAATCTTTACGCCAGCCGGGGTATGCGATAAGATGCAATCCATGCGGAAGAGAGGATACCCAATGAGCCGATGTCAAATAACATTCCTGGTTCTGACCCTGCTGGCGGCGGAGGCGCAAGCCGCAGAACGAGACGCGATTTATCAAACTGCCCCGATTGATGCCCTGATGGCCGGTGTCTATGATGGGGATTATGCCATCGGTGACTTGAAACAACACGGCGACATAGGTATTGGTACGCTCGACGCGCTCGATGGTGAACTGGTATATGTGGATGGCCAGATATTCCAGGTCCGTGCGGATGGCAAAGTCTGTCCCGTTCCGGATTCTGCCCGGACGCCGTTGGCTACGGTGACCTGGCTGGACCGGGATATTCCGCTCAAGGCCGTTTCCGCCACGAATTTCGATGAGTTTTGTCACATATTGGATCGGTCCCTGCCGTCCGCGAATCTTTTTTATGCCATTCGCGCGGACGGCAAGTTTGACTACGTTAAGACCCGTAGTATGTCGAAACAGCAAAAGCCTTACCGGCCGCTGGTGGAGGTTGCGAAGGAGCAGGCGGTGTTTGAGTTTAAGCGTGTAAAGGGCACGCTGGTTGGGTTCCGTTGCCCGGCGTTTGTAAAAGGGATCAATGTGCCAGGCTATCATTTTCACTTTCTGACGGACGACCGCAAGGGTGGGGGCCATGTGCTGGATCTGCGCGTAACCGGTCTTGAAGTGATTCTGGATACATCCGATTCGATTCACCTGGCCCTGCCCAAGCATGGCGATTTCAACAACGTTGATTTGAGCGTTGACCGCCAACAGGAATTGCATCGTGTGGAAAGCTCTACCGAATGAAAAGCGCGGTAATTTTATTAAGCGGTGGGCTGGATTCCTCGACGTTGCTTCATTACGTGAAAGGCAAGCTCGATTTTCAGCTTCTCAACGCGTTGACAATCCGCTATGGCCAGAAACATGTGCGCGAAATCACCTGCGCCGTTGCCCAGGCGCGCGCGGCGGGCGTTGAAGAGCACCGGCAGATTGACCTGACCTTTTTCGGTGAGCTGGTGGCCGGCGCCTCGGCCTTGACCGATCCGGCGGTGCCGGTGCCGGCGCTGGCCGAATTGGCGCCGGGCCAGCTTGACCAGCCACCAACCTACGTGCCCAACCGCAACATGCTGTTTCTGGCATTGGCCGCCGCATATGCCGAAGCCAAGGGTGTCGCCGATGTTTTTTACGGTGCCCAGGCCCAGGACCGTTACGGTTACTGGGATTGCACCGTGGAATTTCTGAACCGGATGAACGCCGTGCTGGGTCTTAATCGCCGTCAGCCAATCGTTTTGCATGCGCCCTTCATGATGATGCGCAAGCGTGAGATTCTTAAGATTGGCCTGGACCTGGGTGTGAATTACGCTGAGACGTGGAGCTGTTACCGCGGTCAGGATAAGGCCTGCGGAGCGTGTCCAGCCTGTGTCGAACGCCGCGCGGCGTTCGATGCCTTGCATGTCACAGACCCGCTTTCGGAGCGGATGCCAGATGCCAGACGCCAGACGCCAGACAGGAGAAGACGACGCAAGGCGTGACAGTTTCTTCTTCAATCTGTCGTCCGTCTTCACTCTTCTCTGGGCTGGCATCCGGTGTCCGGTGTCAGGCGTCAGTCATCCGCCGGCCGGCGGCCGCTGGAAACTTTCCACTACCAACCGGGACAGTTCCCGGTCAGGCGCCTCGACAATCGCCCGCGTGATTTCAAACGAGGTCCGCCCTGTGTTTTTGGAGATCAGTTTTAAACCGTGCTGGAAGTCCCGGAATTTTTCGCTTAAAATTGTGCGCATGGTTTTGTCCTGCGTGATGCTCAGTTCCACGAGCAAATCCACGGCCTCGTCGCTGAAGACCAGGTCCAGGATATGCTCATCCTTAAAGCCGCGTGCGAATTCCGCCACTTCCGATTTCAGCAGGTTGCGTTGGGATCGCTGGTTCTTGCGGAGCAGGCTCTTGAGCGCGCTTTCCGGGTCCGTAACCGTGTCGGAATCGGCCTCGAAGTTTTTAACGGCGGTCGAGGGTAACTGGAATTTAAAATTGCGGAACACCTGCTCCATCACGGTCATCAATCCGCGTGCGCCGGTCTGTTCCCCGATGGCCCGTGCGGCGATTTCAGCTATGGCCTCCTTGGTGATCGTAAAATCAATGCCGTAGCCACTGAAATCCTGACGGTATTGTGCCAGGATGCTGTCCTCCGAGGTCAGCATAATCTGCTGAAGGTCGGCGGCGGTCAGCGTGTCGCAGGTCACCCGCACGGGGAGCCGCCCGATGAATTCCGGCTCGAACCCAAAATTAATAAAATCCCGGGTTTGGGCCAGCTTCAGGTATTCATAGTCGGCCCGCGGGGTCTTGCTCGCCTGCGTAAACCCGATGGGCGCGACGCTGACGCGCTGTTTCACCCGTTCGGCCAGCCGGTCGAAGGCGCCGCTGACGATGAACAGGATGTGGCGCGTGTTGAGCGTGCGCCGGGGCGGCTGGCCACTACGTTGGAGTTGCATGATGGCTTCCATCTGGCCGAGCAGGTCGGTCTGGCTCTGCAGGCTGACGTCGGTTTCCTCCATGAGCTTGAGCAGGTTGACCTGTACGCCACGCCCGGAGACGTCGCGGCCGTAGGATGTGGGCGTTCCGGCGATTTTGTCTATTTCGTCAATATAAATTATCCCATATTGCGCCAGGTCCACGTTGCCGTCGGCGGAGCGCGCCAGGTCCCTGACCAGGTCCTCCACATCGTGCCCGACGTAACCGGTTTCGGAAAACTTGGTGGCATCGGACTTGACGAAAGGCACGCCGATCAGCCGGGCGATACAGCGCATCAGGTAGGTCTTGCCCACCCCCGTGGGGCCCAGGAGGATAATATTTTGCTTGGCATAATCGCGCTCGCGCAATGCCGGGTTTTCCAGGCACTGCCGCACGTGGTTGTAATGGTCGCAGATTGCCACGGCCAGCACCTTCTTTGCCTCCGCCTGCTGGATGACATACCGGTCGAGATAGTCCCGGATATCGCGCGGCTTCAGGTTGAACTCGCGTATGCGCCGGAGCTTTTCGGCCATTGCCGCATCGTCGCTCGGCGGGGTTCCGTCGCCGTGGCCGGCCGGGTCGGGAGTTGCGCCGGGGTGAACAAGCGGATTGGCGTGCGCCTGGCGCAGGATGTCCTGAAATTGCTTCTGCCAGTCGTCCATTGGGTTTTTTGGTTCGTTAACGCTCATGAAAAAACTATAAGCCAATGACGCCTGCCAGGCAATACTTATCATGCCCGCGCCGCGAGCCGGGGCGGTGTCATAAACCGTACCGAATTGCATTCCCTGATTTTCCCTGCTTGACTCCACTCAATGATCTGATATTTTTATTTTATATATCCGCCTAATGTGTTCAGATAACTGGTTCAAGAATGTTTTTATGGTGCCGGGCATTCTGATGGCTGTATGTTTTTGCATGGACGGGAGATTTGCTGCGGTGCGCCTGATTGCCTCCAACAATTATGTGTTTTAACGAAATCCTCGATGCCACCAATGACTGCCAATGCAATGCATTTGCCAGGTACACGTGAGGGGCTGTAAACCCAGCACTATGCTGGGAATCGTTAAACGGAGTCTATCGCAATATGACAACGAGCATGGAATCCATCCTGGACGCGTTGCCCCGTATTCGGAATGAGGCCCGGAGCATGCAGGATATCGTCCTGGCCAACCTGGTGGCCATTGGCGAAGTGCCGGCGCCTTATCAGCATGAAGAAGTTCGCGTCCGCATGATGTTGGAGCGATTCAGCGAATGCGGCTTGCAAAATTGTTCCACGGACGCAACCGGCAACGGGCTGGCGATCCTGCCCGGCGCCGAAGGCAAAGCCAATATCTTCCTGTTTTCAAATGTGGATACGTTGGCTGACGAACACGCCGAGCCTTCGCTTGCTTTTCGAAAAGACGAAATCGTCGGTCCCTTTATTGGTGACAATTCCATGGCCTTGGCCGCCATGGCGTCCCTGCCGATTCTCTTGGAACGACTTCAGATCCGTTTGAAAGCCAATATTATCGTCATGGGGGCGGTACGTATGCTGGGACACGGAAACCTGGAGGGTTTGAGCGGGTTTCTCAATAACAGTGGGATGCCTGTTCAGTACGGCCTTTCACTGGAAGGGGTCCAGTTAGGACGGCTGAATTACGCCTGCCTGGGGCAGTTGTTGTGTGACATCACGGTGCGATTGCCGGAAGATTATAACTGGGTCCAGTTTGGAGCAACCGGGGCCATTATCTCGATGAACGATATTATCAGCCGGATCAATAAAATCCCCTTGCCGCGACGTCCGCTTACGACGATCGTCTTCGGCATGATCCGGGGCGGCGTCAGTTATCGAAATATTGCCCGGGAAACCGTGCTAAGTTTTGAAGTCCGTAGCGAGTCGGCCGATCTGCTAAACCAAGTGGCCCAACAGATAAAGGACATTACGGAAGACGTGGCGGCCAATTCCGGGGTAACCGTCAAGTTCGACATATTTGCGCGCCGGGCGCCGGGCGGATTGGATATTTCACATCCATTTGTAAAGCAAATGCGCACCATTCACACGGCTTTGGAACTACAGTCGCAGTTATATTCCACCACTTTCGCGCTTACTTCCCTGATTGAAAAAAAGATTCCCGCTTTGGTGCTGGGATTGACCACGGGAACACGGCGCGACGATTTGCCGGAAATGGAGGAGGCCGTCGCAATTGATCCGATGTGGACCGGTCTTGCGCAGTTGGTCGGCGTGTTACTGGCGATTGATGGAGGGTTTTGTGATGTGGTTTAAACAATGGCTTGCCAAACGGCCGCCCGCAAAGCGGGTCACGCGCCCGCCGGTGGCTGTGGCCGCATGGCTGCAGACGAATACGTTCCATCATTCGCAATTTACCGATTTACGCGCCTTGGTTGCGGAAAAGGAAAAACAGCATCTGACGATTTCGCTCTGTATTCCCACACTCAACGAGGAAAAAACCATTGGGAAGGAAATTACGGTCTTCAAATCGGAATTGATGAGCCGTTATCCCCTGATTGATGAGATCGCCGTGATTGATTCAGGTTCGACCGACAAAACCTGCGAAGTGGCCCGGACCTTTGGCGCCGAGGCTTACCTTGCCGCCGATATTCTGCCGGAAACCGGGGATCGTAAGGGTAAAGGGGAAAACCTTTGGAAAGCAATTTACCAGCTCAAAGGAGATATTATTGTCTATGTGGATGCGGATATAAAAAATATTCATGCCCGTTTCGCGTACGGGTTGCTGGCCCCGCTTCTGCTGAAGCCGGAAGTAAAGTATGTGAAGGCTTTTTATGACCGCCCCTTGATAGTCTCTAAGGACGTGCGTGTATCGGGAGGAGGCCGGGTGACGGAAATCCTGGTCCGCCCGCTTTTCTCACTTTTCTTTCCCGACCTGACGGCGATCATTCAGCCGCTTTCCGGGGAATACGCGGCGCGGCGCGAGGTTCTGGATAGCATTCCCTTCCCCATCGGATATGGTGTTGAGACTGCCCACTTGATTGATATTTATCAGCGCTGGGGGTTGCGGGCCTTTGCCCAGAGCGATTTAGACCAGCGCGTTCATCGCAATCAGTCCACACAGGCTCTGGGTAAAATGTCCTTCGGTATTTTACAGACCTTTCTATCCAGAGCCCGGGCCTTGGGCCTGATTGGAGAGATGCCGGAACGATCGCAGATCCTCCGCCAGTTTCAAGTACGCGACAATGTCTACGAACAGGTTGACTCCTTGATTCGGGAAATGGAACGGCCACCGATGCTGGAAATTCCCGCTTACCGGCGGAAATTCAAGCGTCCCTAACATTGCCGCGTTGCGTATGCGTATAGCCATCGTCCATTATCACCTGCGTCCCGGCGGTGTCACCCGCGTGATTCAACATGCTGTGTCGACCTTGCGGGGGTCGCGTTGCCAGGTCGCGGTGTTGACCGGCTATTTGCCCGATGCAGAAAGTTTTATACCGGGCGCGGTTCATATTGCCCCCGGACTGGATTATCCGCAATCTGGAACTTCCGGCCAAACGTCATCGCTATTGATCGACACCCTGGAAGCAACAGCACGAAAAGCGCTTGGAGGCCCGCCGGATATATGGCATTTCCATAATCATACGCTGGGGAAAAACATTGCGTTGTCGCAGGCCGTCTATCAAATGGCATTGCGTGGGCAGAAACTGCTGCTCCAGATTCACGATTTCCCCGAGGACGGACGACCGGCCAATTACCACACGTTGATTGAGAATATAGGCGAAGGCAACCCTGCACTCCTGGCCGCCCGCCTTTATCCCCGGGCCAACCATGTCCATTATGCCACGATCAACAGCCGCGACCGGGCCTTTCTATGTCAGGCCGGCATGCCGGAATCCCATGTCCATTTGTTGCCCAATGCGATTGATCTCGGTCACATCAAAGCGATGCAAACGACGCCACCCAATGAATCGGAGCGGTTATTTGTCTATCCAACAAGGGCGCTGCGACGTAAAAACCTGGGTGAGTTTCTGTTCTGGTCCGCCATCGCCCGACAAGGTGATCGCTTCGCAACAACCCTTGCGCCAACCAGCTCCGCCGACCGTTCGTCTTATCTGCAATGGGTCGCCCTGGCCCGGCGATTGAAATTGCCCGTGACCTTCGAAATCGGCCGGACGAGTCCCTTGCCGTTTCCTGCCTTGCTCGCATCAGCAACGGCAATAACAACCACAAGCGTGGCCGAAGGATTTGGGTTGGCCTTCCTGGAACCCTGGCTGGTCGGGCGTCCGCTGACAGGCCGGGACTTGCCGGAAATCACAGGCGACTTCAAAACACATCTTATCCGCCTTGACGGTCTTTATCGTCGTCTACTGATTCCCCGCGACTGGATTAACCTGGATACTTTCCGGCATAAAATCAAGGTCGGCTACGCTCGCTGGCTATCCGCCTATATGCGCCCGGAAACGAAACAGGCTGCAGAACTGGCTTTTAAGGCCGCCCTGCAAGGCGACCGGATAGATTTTGGACACCTCGATGAAGCTTTGCAGCAAAGCGTTATCCGCCGTTTGAAGAGTTCCACCGTGATGCGTTCCGAGATTCGCCCGGCGCGTCTCTTCGGCGCCGCGCCTTCAAAGTCGGTAATTATTAGGAATTGCGATGCAATTCGCCGGATTTACGGACCGGCCCAATACCGGCATCAATTGGAGCGGCTTTATACCCGTGTCGGCGAATCCGGATCAGGAAAATTGGCTGCTATCTCTGGCGAAGTATTGCTCGATCGTTTCTTGGCCCCGGACCGGTTTTATCTTCTTCGAACATAAGAGGCCCCATGCCACGCAACACACCCACGTGCGGAACAGCCGTTTTGATTAAAACCATAAGGGCGCTTGTGCATCCATTGGCGCCCAAACCCACTGGCGTTCGGCCAAAGATCCGGTATCTTGCGGGCATCAAGGCCGTGTTATTCGATATTTACGGCACAATGCTGATATCAGCCGCCGGCGAGATAAGTTCCGGGACGGAAACAAACAAAACACGTGAGTTCATGGCCGCAGCCCAGGCCGTGGGATGGGACGTGGCTGACACCAAAACGGCGGTCTTGTTCGTGGCCGCCTGGCAGCAAAAAATTAGAGCGCTCCGGCACAGCCTCCGGCGGGAAGGCATCACGTGTCCCGAAATCAATATCGAACAAGTCTGGCGCGAGGTGCTGACATTATGGCACAACAAACAGCAACAAGGCCATCGGTTCGGGCGCGACTACATCCGGCGCCTGGCAATCGAATATGAATGCCGCGTCAATCCTGTTTGGCCCATGCCGGGGCTGGGCGACGTATTGCCGCGCCTGAACGCAGCCGGCCTGATTCTGGGAATTGTGTCTAATGCGCAATTTTTCACTCCTTTAGCCTTGGCTGCGTTTCCCGAAACCGGGTGGACGCGCGGCCTCTTTGACAAAACCCTGTGCGCCTGGTCCTACCGCTGGAAGGAAGCAAAACCATCGGCTCGGATGCTGAAAGCAATACTGTATCGGCTTTCCCGGTATCATGACATTACGCCCAGCGAAACCCTTGTAGTCGGGAATGATATGCGCAACGACATCCTTCCCGCCAGCCGGTTGGGATGCCAAACGGCGCTCTTCGCCGGCGATGCGCGTTCCCTGCGCTGGCGGGCGGAAAAACCTGAATGCAGGGCTGTCATGCCAAGCCTGATCTTGACCAGGATGGCGCAGTTGCCTAAGGCCTTGGACAAGTCCATGTAAAAAACGCTGGTACGTAGACATCAATGTTCATGAATGTAATCAGACGGTATTCCTCACGGTGGGTCGTCTGCCATGTTAATGTTAACGCCATAGTTTCAGGTTATATAAAAAGGAGGCTTCTTGTTTATGTGGGAATCATTTACACAGATGAATATTGCCGGCATTGAGCTTTGGAAAGTCCTGGTTTTTTGCTCCGTGATTTTGCTTTCCCTCGTTCTGGGAAGACTCGCGCGTTTTGTTATGGAACGCATTGCCAAGCGGTCGGGTGAGCAATTAATTGGATTATTCCTGACTTCGCTGTCGCGGCCGGTTGTTATGGCGGCTTTCACTCTGGGGTGGTGGCTCAGCATAACTACCCTGATAAATCTCGGCCCAAATATCATAAATATGGCAGAGAGTGTCGGTTACATATTGAACGCCATTGCCATCGGTTATGCTTTTTATTCACTTGTTGACATTGTTGACCATTATCTTCTCGGCCTTGTTAAGAAAACCGAAAGCAAGGTCGATGACGTACTCGCGCCGCTTATCGGGAAAAGCATCAGAATTACAGTCTTTGTCCTTGTGCTCCTCAACATCATTCAACAGGCCAGCGGGAAGAGCATTACCACAATTCTTGCCGCTTTGGGAGTCGGCGGGTTAGCCATTGCGCTGGCCGGACAAGACACGATCAAAAACTTCTTTGGCTCGCTGGTTATTCTGATGGATAAGCCGTTTGAGATCGGCGAGCGGATCGTGGTTGATAACTATGACGGTCCGGTTGAAAGCATTGGATTCCGCTCAACAAGAATCCGCACCCTGGAAGGGCACCAGGTAACCATACCGAATTCGGAGATGGTCAACAAAACCGTTCAGAACATAGGCAGACGGCCACATATCCGGCATCTGGCAAGCATCACCATCACCTATGATACACCTCCCGGGAAAGTCCAGCGGGCGCTGGATATCATTAAGCAGATTTTAAGCAATCACGAGGGCATGCATCCGGAATTTCCGCCGCGTGTTTATTTCAATGCTTTCAACGACGCTTCCTTGAATATCATGATGATCTATTGGTATCATCCGCCGGATTATTGGGAATACATGAAATTTTCCGAGCGTGTAAACTTGCGGATTCTGGAGCAGTTTCATGCCGCAGGCATTGACTTTGCCTTCCCGACCCAGACGGTTTATCTTGCCAATGACGACAAGCGCCAGATGGCATTGAAATTATTACGCGGACGACAACAATGAACACATTGGACTGGAGTATTGTTGCGTTTTATCTTGTCGGCATGGTCGGACTGGCGGTATGGCTGGGCCGGACTCAGCGAACGGGCAGCGACTATTTTCTGGGCGGTAACCGGATCGGAAACTGGCCGATCGCTATTTCCATCATGGCCACCCAGTGTTCCACGAACAGCCTTCTGGGAGCTCCGGCTTTCGTCATAGCCGTCGGCGGTCTTTTATGGCTGCAGTACGAGTTAGCGGTGCCGCTGGCCATGATCGGGGTAATGATGTTCCTGCTGCCTTTTTTCCGGAGCCAGAATGTCGTTTCGGTATACGAATACCTTGGGCGCCGTTTCGGGCCAGGGAGCCGCATGGTCCTTTCGCTTCTGTTTCAATTTCTCCGCGCTTTTTCGACCGGGGTAACCGTCTATGGAATCTCGCTCGTTATTCAACAGTTAGTCGGCCTGCCGTTCTGGGCCTCGGTGTTATTGATCGGCGTCGTGGCGATGATTTACGAATTCCTGGGCGGCATCCGCGCCGACATATATTCGGATGTAATCCAAATGATCATTCTCTATGTCGGGATTGTCGTGTGCTTAATCTATGCCGTGCATCTGACCGGCGGCTGGAGCGAAATACTTACCGCATTTCCAAAGGAAAAGATGCGCACGCTTGATTTCCGGAGCATGGGATTTACCGGTGCGAATCCGTTCGCTTTCTGGCCGATGCTGTTCGGCGGCTTTTTTCTCTACCTGAGCTACTACGGATGCGACCAAACACAGGTGCAAAGGGGGCTTTCCACGCGTGATGTAGATGGCGCTAACATGTCGCTTTTCTTGAACGGCATGTTAAGGTTTCCATTGACGCTCACCTATTGCCTGATCGGGGTGGCGATCGGCGCTTACATAATCAAGCACCCGGCTTTTCTGGAGCACTTGATTGACCCCTCGACAAACACAGTAAACTACAATCTGGCCGTGCCCTCCTTCTGTCTGCATGTCTTGCCGCATGGGATGATCGGATTAATTATGGTGGCCATGTTTGCCGCGGCCATGTCTTCGCTGGATTCCACGCTCAACTCGCTTTCCGCCTTAACGATCCGTGACGTCGTGGAGCGGTTCCGGTCCGCAGGCCCCTTGAATGAACGCGAGATGATCCGTTGGGGGCGTTTGATTACCGTTGGATGGGGAATCCTGTGTATGACATTTTCGTTTTTTGTCGGAAACATTTCCACCTCAATAATTGAGACCATCAACAAAATCGGCTCGCTGGTCAATGGTCCGATTCTGGCAACGTTCCTGCTGGCGACGCTGACCCGGCGCGCCAATGATCCGGGCGTGATGGCGGGGATTATCGCCGGATTTATCGCCAACCTTATGACATGGTTGTTGTTGCCGGGTGTCTCCTGGCTATGGTGGAACGTCAGCGGTTGCCTGATAACGTTCAGCGTGGGATACGGCGCCAGCTTTCTGTTCCGCTCACCACCGGTTCCGAATCTGGAGGCGCTTGTCTATCAGGCTGATGCGGCAAAACAGTTCAACTACCGCCGGAACTGGCGTGTTTATCTATGGATTCTGGCGGGATATTTCTTTTTTCTGATTCTCGTTCTCAAGGGAATCGAATGGATATTAAAAGTTATGTAATTACGCAAAAAGCAATTAGTTTCCCGGCGGCTGGCAAATGCTTGCCTGTGAATATCCAAGGCACTTTTTTGGCAACGCGTTTATGCCGGCATTATATTCAGGCGGATAATACCAGCCAGACGGCGGCATACGCTCCGAGTGATATGGCGCCATCATGGGGCATTAAGTCTTGCCCCGCCAAGATATCTGTCGGCCCATGGTTTTGCCAGCCATGGGTTTGCAGGATGGCTCGCGACAGATGTGCCGGCTGATTGCTCAAGTTGGCCAGCACCAGGATGCGTTCCGTTCCGTCCGGCGCTTTGCGTTCTATGCCAAGTACAGCATCCGTTACGGCGGCAACTTCCTGCGGTCCATCCGGATGAAAGGCCGGATGTTCAGCCCGTATTTTCAGCATTTGCAAGTGCGCCGAGAGCGAGCGGGATGCCGCCGAGGTCGGACAGGCAAGCATGGCATCCAAATCGGTCAACGGCCATTTCCCTCGGTTAAGTGACCGGTTCATACCGGTGCGCTCGGCAAGCGCATGATCGTTGGAAGCGGCTATCAAAGTGTTGAAATAGACCGCCGGAATGCCCTTGAGGGCCAACAGGATTGTCTGGGCGCACAAAAAGCGAGCCAGGTGCAATACGGGAGTATCGCCGGCAATTCCTCCAAGCGCGTCAAACCACGTGCTGTTAAGTTCGTAAGGCACATCGTCGTCGTTTGCCGTCCGACGCGTGGAGACGCGTCCGCCGAGCTGGACAATATGATCAACGAGCCCGGCAATCTCCGATTCCGGAATCAAGCCTTCCAATGGACGGATGCCGATGCCGTCATGCGTGCCGGTTATGTTCAGGTATGCGCAACCGGGCGGCGGCGGTGGCAGTTTTTCAGCCCATGCAACTAAATAGCGCGCGGTTCCCCTGGTCATCGCGTGCAACAACAGCGGCGGCAAACTGAATTGATAAATCCAATGCGCTTCGTCTCCATCCCCGAAATAAGAAAGATTCTCGGCGTGTGGAAGATTTGTTTCCGTGAGCAATCTGATGTCGGGGGCATTAAGCGCCAACATGTCGCGTAACAGGCGAACGATTTCGTGGGTTTCCGGCAGGTTCAGGCAGTTTGTTCCGGTCCGTTTCCATAGATATGCGACGGCGTCCAGCCGCAGGACACGCGCGCCCATGGCGATATAAAACATTATGATATCAAGCATTTCAAACAAAACGTCATGGTTGGCATAGTTCAAATCAATTTGGTCGGCGCTGAAAGTGGTCCAGACATTTTTTACGCCGGCATATGTCAGGATGGGCGTGAGCAGGGGACTGCTGCGCGGGCGGACAATATTGGAAAAGTCATTATTTGGATCGGCTTCAATGAAATAATCCCTCCCCGGGGCTATCCCGGCGATATAATCATGCATCCAGCCGCTTCGACTGGACGCATGGTTTAAGACCATGTCAAATACCAAGTCATAGGATTCGCTCAACACCTGCAAGTCGGACCATTTGCCGAACTGCGGATTAACCGTGCGAAAATGGATTACAGAAAATCCGTCATCCGAAGATGAGGGGCAGAATGGCAAGACATGCAGATGCGTCACAGCTTTTCCGACGCGGGCCTCCAAAAACCGCCCCGCAACTGTCAATGAAGGTTCGGATGGCTTCTGGACCGCGTCGGCATAAGTGATTAACAAACAGGTGCGTTGGTTCACGGACGGCGTTGGCGGACGCGATTCAGCGTTAATCCCATAACGACCAATCATCATGGCGAACCGCGACAACAGGCGGTCCGCCGCGGGACCATACAAACGCGCCAGACGATCGTGAATGCGACGCATGATTTGGCTGGAATAATAATTTTTCATACTGGCAAACCGCGGACGTTGGCAATTAGCGTACGCAAACTCCTCCGCAGAATAGCATAACTGTAATATCGTCTTGCGACGTCATAGTTGTGTTCCACCATCGCTTGGCGGTAGTCGGAATCTTCAATAATGTGGCGGACTTCATTAATAATTTCGGGCGTCAGATAGCCTTCAATGATCGGCACACGAAAGCCGCGGGGCTCAATATCTCTGGCAAAAACTTCGTAACGATTAACCAGGATGGGTTTTTTGAAATACACCGCCTCCAAAAAGGCGTTGCCAAAGCCTTCATACATGCTGGGATAGGTGATAAAATCTGCATGTGGGTAAATATCCCAGAGCGTGAATGTTTTTTTACCATCGGCGTTGACGTGGCGGGTTTCCGACACGCGGGTAACTATGAACCGCAGGTCAACACCAGATCGCCTGGCAAAACCCGCCAGCATGTCTTTATACTCAGGTCCTTCGTCGCTGGCATCATGGGAAACCACAAGTTTGTATTTGGGATTACCAAGCATCTGCACCAGGTTGATCGCATGTCCGATGCCCTTGCGTGGAATGACGCGCGTCGGTTGCAAAATAAATTTATCGCCTGGAGCCAAACCGATTTCGGCGCGGACATCCTCCGCATAAGCGTCAAACGGTTTAGGCGGATTTTCAAAATCCAGAACATTTGGAATTACCATTGAGGAGACTGCTTTGCGCCGCGCCAATTCTTCCTGGGCCGCCTGGTTGATCACCACGTGCTGGAGGTCATGGTCGCGCGGCGGGAAAGCCATGTCGAGATAGTCATTGACGGCATTGACCGAGAAACGGGTTCGCTCCCAGTAAAAATCATGATGATGTCCAATCGCCGGCATGTGGGTTTCGGACATTAATTCGGCCAGAGCCAGTCCTAGCGGGATGTGCATCGGAATTGATAAAACATTTTCAAGAACCATAAGTTTGATGTCAAACTGTTGCAGGAAATCATACAGCGTTTCCTTGAGATATGCCCTTAACTCCCGGATACGATGGCTGATCATGGGGGTTCGGGCGGTTTTCCCCCATATCTGCTCGGTAATCCATGCGTTTTCCGGATGATTAAAAAAAGCTTCCGGAACGCACATGCTGCGTGATGCCGGATGATCAAGCCGCCCAGCGTACCAGTAACAGTTATGACCGTCTGCTTCCAACACATTCGCCCACTTGCTGGCCTCCAAGGATACCCCATCTGTGCCGGCAAGCCGGGTTGAAATAATGCC
>VSJD01000185.1 GCA_008636095.1 Kiritimatiellota bacterium
TATATACATCACGCAGCCTCTTTCAACTGGCTTTTCCGGATGTGCCCTGCTATATTTAAAACTGCTGTGATCGCGCTTGCGGGCCTGCCCGAGCCCGACTTCAGTAACAGATTAGGGGCAAGTCTCAATTTTAAATAAATCAACAAGTGAGAGCAAGCCTACTGGTGACGCATGTTGGTGACGCATGTCAGACATGTAAGATTAATTATTGAAAATTGAGACTTGACCCTAACATCCTCTGCTGAGATGAGGAAAAAATCTGATCCTCAAGGGGAAATGTAAAACCTGCGGGAAAAATGTTTGTAGAGTCGTTGAGCCTGAAAACGAATAAAAGGACACTCAATGAAAAAATCACTCATGCCCATTTTTATCCTGGGCTCATTATTGATCAACACCATCGGCTTGGCTGATGAAACCAACCTGATGAAGGGAAAGGAAAATATGAAAGACAACAAAATATCCTTAGGAGCAGAAGTTAAACCAATGGCACCGGCCTGGGTCATCGGCTCTTACGATAAAGCCGGAAAAGCCAATATGATGACCGCTGCCTGGGTCGGAATCTGCTGTTCTAAGCCACCTTGCGTTTCAATTGCCCTCAGGAAGGCTACCTACACCCATACCAACATTATGGAACGAAAAGCCTTCACGGTGAATATTCCCTCCAAGAATTATATGAAAGAAACGGACTATTTCGGGTTGGTATCAGGTAGAAATGTTGATAAACTTTCAGCCACAGGACTCACCCCTATCAAAGGTGAAAAGGTTGATGCTCCTTATCTCAAAGAGTTCCCGGTTGCCATGGAGTGCAAGGTAATCAATATCATTGAGGCTGGGTCGCACACCATGTTTATTGGGGAAATTATGGACGTCAAGGCGGATAAATCCATGGTAGATGAAAACAATTCCCTGTTGCCTTGTGGGTTGTTGTTTAACCCGACAACTCGTGACTACTATGGAGTTGGGGAACAATTAGGCAAAGCGTTTACTACCGGGAAAGAAATCCTTAACAAGAAGAAATAGTCCATCTTCCGGCTGCATCCGTGATTTCCGGTTTGACCTTCTGCTGCGGCGGGTATAGCCTTTAATCTCAAGAATGTATTGTCCGTAAGTAAGTGAGTAATGGGGAACCAGGCGTCGCCTGCAGCCGGAAGATGTCCGACAGATAACAGGGATTGAATCACGCGTCCGCATGATCATCCCTAGGTGAATGACGGCGTGAAACCAACAGTACTCGTAGCCTTAGTATTCGGATTGCTTCTGGCCGGACAGGTGCTCGTGGCGCAGACGGCGGTAACCGGCAAGGTGATACAGATTACGTCGGGCGACACGTTCACGCTCCTGAATGTCCGCCAGCGTCCCTACACAGAGCAGGATGTTGTGGAACCGTGGGGCTTTGGAGAAGAACTTGACCTGAACCCGCCGCCGGACGAGACGCCCACCATCATCCATCTGGCGGGAATCGACGCACCAGAAAAGGATCAGCCCTATGGAGACACGTCCAGGCAAAAGCTTGGCGCTACGCTTCTGGGCCGTGTCGTGCGGGTGACGTATTTCGAAAAAGACCGGTTCAATCATATCGTCGGCACGGTATACATAGGCGACCGATGGATCAACGAGGATGTTCTGGCTGAAGGCTGCGCCTGGCATGACAAACGGTATTCAGACGACGACGAACTGGATACAGCGGAGCAACAGGCCCGGGCCCGGCGCCTCGGGCTGTGGGCCGAAGCACAGCCTGTTGAGCCGTGGAAATGGCGGCAAACACACCAGATCGCCACGCCGGAATACACGGAACAGGAGGGGCAAGCCATTCCCGGCGCAGACGGAAAGTGAGTCTGGATAGGGGTCGAGTCTCGAGTGGCTGTTGAAATACTGCTTCTCCGGTCATTCAAAGCAGAGCGCCCTCCAGAAGCGGGTCCACCTCCGGTGGAAAGAATCTCCTAATCGCAGATTTGGGCCATTTTTAGATCCCTCGACTTCGCTCCTGCCGTCGCTAAAGCTATGGCAGGCAGGCGGAATGACCTTTACAGGCGATAATGACTTTTTCAACAGCCACTCGAGACATGCCCCCGTTTGTTCTCTGTTTTAGCCGACCAGATTTTTCCATGGATGGTCCTCAGCCACAATGTCGTTCTTCACCAAGTTGATTTGTCCAATACTCGCTCTCGGGTAAGTACGCAAACCACGTTTCGGCCTTTGGCTGTAGCAAAAAACCGTTTCGGGCCAGGAGAGCAATGGCATCCGTCCCTTTCTCAAGAACGGCATCAGGGAAGCCTTTTACAATCAGCCGGCGCCCGATGCTTTCAGGAGCCGACGCCTTCATGGCATTAAACGAGTGAAAACCGATTGATGTTTAGTGTTTGCCGAGCACAAGCAGCGTAGGATCTGGATAATCATGGTGCAGTCTGTCGAAGAAGCGGGGAGGGCCGTAGCCATCCAGTTCCTCAAACCGTTCCGTCAGGATGTCATCGAAGAGGGCTTTGCGGATGGCTTGCACGTGCAGATGGGGGTACCAGTTTCCGTTGCTCGGCGGATCGTCAACTTCAGCCATTATCTCGCCAGGCAGGACGGGTTGCCCAACCAGGCAACGCACCGCGCGGATATGAGCGTAGATCAATAGAATAGGTTCGCTGTCATGCTGCAAGGGTACGAGAAAAATACGCGTGCCCCATCCGCCCGCTTGATCGCTGTCGGTATCAATGAGCATCACGCGCGCCTCGAGCGTGGCGGTCACAAGCGTGCCGGATGGCGCGTTGAGGTCCAGGCCGAGATGCAGGTAATTGCCGGTGCGGTCAAGATAACTGCCCGCCCAGACATGCCGACGATCCTCTAGGTAGCCGCCATAGGACCATTCCCAGCCGCGTGCGCGCTGCGCTTTGCCAATCTCTTCGCGGCAGAAGATCGGGTCAAGAAAAGGATTGGTTTCCTTCGCATCGGGACAGTTCTTGCGCCATTCTACCGCCAAAGCGTCCAGCTCCAGCTCGCCGCAGGGCGTTTCCGCTAATCCGGGGAATACACAAGGACTCATAGATTCTCGTTTGGGTCGTGCGCCCGGATATATGCGAGTATCTCCTTCGCCATATCGGAATAGGCTGATATTTTTTCGTAGTGCAGATCAACGTTGTTCAGATACTGAAGGATGAGGGTGTCGCCATTGCGTGCATGCGGCAAAATGCCCGCGAAAAAGAAGCCTGCCCGCTCGATTTCTTCAACAAGGAAAAAGGTGGCCGGATGCTGCAGCGGAAGGAACAGATTCAAAGAAGCCATTTTCATCAGGCAGTATTTACGCAACAGGCGGCGCACGTCGCGTGCGGATTCCGCGCCGTAGCACTTGAGAAAGATCTCGATGCATCCTTCGGTCGCATTTTCGCAGCAATGGATATCGGACGGGCCGGAAAGCCCTTCCAGCACGGATCGTTCCGGCACGACATAATCATGCTCGGCGCCGATGTTGCGGTACAACTTCTCTACCATCGCACGGTGATGCGCCGGCGGATAGAGGGTGAGCCGTTGGGGCGGAACGAGATATTTAAAGCTCATCACCACGCTGATGCGTTGCGAGGGGTCACCCGGTATACCCTTGAATTTCCAGCTTTCCGGACTGGTCGCAACTTGGATGCCACAATCATTGATGCCGTAGCGCGCCATGGTTTTCTGGGTGAAGACATGGTTCGCAACCGCGTAGGCGTAGAGTCCATCCATGCGGCGCGGCTTTGGCAGGCTGAACAAATACTCCATCATGCGGTTGAAAATGCCCTGCCCCCGGTATTCCACGTTAACAAACACAAAGGTCAATTCTGCGATTTCGTCCCCAGATTCCTGGTAGAGCAGCGCTGCATGTCCCATGAATACGTTTTCTTTTGTGACCGCCACCACGGAAACCATCTGGCCGGAATGATTCAGCTCGATAATCTTTTTCGGCGAATAGATGTGGTCATCGAAAAAACTGTAGCCATGTGATTTAAAGGCGCAACGGGAAACTTCGATCGCCTCATTATCGCGCATGAGTCGCACTTCGTAGTCCAGCTTCTCCTTGACGACTTCTGGCGCGGCAACATTTCGGCGCGGCTGGGGCGCATCAACCGGCGGATCTTCGCCTTCCTGCAAATATTTAATCAACACTGTTTCCTTGCCTGCCGGTCCGCGGTTGACAAACGAACAGTCATCCACCAGCGAGCGAATCAAAAACATTCCCAGCCCCGCGAAGTTGTCGTCCTTGACGCCACCTGCGGGGCTGTACACAGGCACCTGACCCGGATCAAAGGGAATGCCTTTATCTTTGATCGTCACGCGCAAACCACGCGGAATCTGTTCGCATAGAATTTCGAAAGTGTCACTTTCTTCCTCATCAAAGGCGTGTTTAATGACATTGGCAATGGATTCTTCCGCGGCCAATTCGAGTTGCCCCAATGCGCTGCCGCTGAACCCAGTACGTTCGGCGACTGTGCGGATGAAAGCCTGGGCGATTGGCAAATAGTGCAGGTCGTTGGGCAATTTCAATTGTAGCGGAGTGGACATGGTATCCTCCATTTTGACTAAATATGATTTACTTGCCAATATAAGAAATACACTAGAATACAGGAAATGTAAATTTAGATTTTCTTGGATTTTCTGGCCTTGTCTGCTGTATAAATAGCTTCACAAAAATTAGGCGCAGGGGGTCATTTGGTGGCACAGGCTGTCACTGTCGAGACTTCAGGCAATACTGCGGAAGAGCCTGAAAACAAAGGGCAGAGTCACGATTTGGCACGAGGAGGCACAGACTGTCAAAAGTCACAAGTGGTTGCCGGACTAGGATTTGAACCTAGACAAACAGATTCAGAGTCTGTTGTGCTACCATTACACAATCCGGCAATCGATGCGCTGGCTCCCTTTTTCGGTAACCAGCGGGTCCTACTATAATGGGCGCAATTTGAGGGTCAAGGTTTTTTCGCTTACGCCCCCACCCGGCAGGTGCTATGATAATAACATGCGCTATACTCCGAAGCCGATTCGCCGGTGCAACACCTGCCTGTTGAATCTGGGCACGACCTGCTGGAAATTCGCCTGCCCGCGCCGGGAATGGGAACGGGGACGATGCTTTGGGTTCGAGGAAGACGAGCTGTACCGGCAATTCCACGCATGGCAGGAGGCGCCGCACGTGAAAACGGCCAAGCAACTGCGCCGCGAAGCTTTCCGTCAGACCCCTTCCGTTTCGCGTGTACACCACTTCCGCAAAGCGCGCACCAAGCATAAATGATGAAAACACAGTCCGCCAAGCCACAGGAACGCGCCCTGTTGATCCAAGTGATTAGCGGCCATCAGTCGCGGGAGGAAGCGGCCGATTCACTGGCCGAACTGGAACGACTGGCCGACACCGCCGGCGCCGTCGTGCTTGGCAGTATCACCCAGCGGCGCGACCGCCCGGATCCCGCATTCTTCATCGGCCAGGGTAAGTTAGCCGAAATCCAGTTAGCCGACCGCGAAACAAAAGCCAACCTGCTGATTTTTGATAACGAGCTATCCCCCGTGCAGGTCAACAATCTCGACCTGGCCGTCGGCATCAAGGTAATTGACCGCACGGAACTGATTCTGCAAATTTTTGCGCGGCGCGCCCGCACGGCGGAGGCCCAGATCCAGGTGGAACTGGCGCAACTGCAATACTTAGCCTCACGTATTCCGGTCTCGGTCAAGCAGGCGCGCTTTTCGGGCGGCATCGGCATGCGCGGCCCGGGCGAAAGTCCCTTCCAATTACGCCGCGCGCCCATGATGGCGCGCATCACGATTCTTAAACGCAAGCTCAAGGAAATCCAGAAGCGGCGCGCATTGACGCGTGAACGGCGCCCGTGGCCCGTGGCCTGCCTGGTAGGATACACCAACGCGGGCAAGTCCACCCTGCTGAACGCGCTGACCGCCGCCGAGGCCTACGTGGACGACCGGCTCTTTGCCACGCTGGATACCAAGAGCCGCTTGGTCTACCTGCCCGCAGTCGCTATGCTTCCAGCGTTTCAGACGGACCTGCCCACCGTGGTGGGATTGCAGGCGGGCCTGCCCGACCGGCGCCAGGTCATGCTGACGGACACCGTAGGGTTCATCCGGCATTTGCCTCATGGGCTGGTGGCCTCGTTCCGCTCAACGCTGGAGGAAATCGGCGAAGCCGACCTGCTCCTGATCGTGGCGGATACCAGCCATCGTTACGTGCGTGAGCAAATCCAGGTTGTGCAGGCCACGCTAAAGGACATGCAGGCCGAGGGCATTGCGTCCCTGCTCCTGCTCAACAAGGCCGACCGGCCGGAGGCAGCCGGGCACCTGGCCGATCTCCAGCGCGAGTATCCCGAGGCCCTGGTCGTTTCGGCACTGGAACGCCAGGGCCTAACCATGCTGAAAGAACGCATGGCCGCATTGATGAAGCACAGCGATCCGCGCGCTTACGCGCGGATCGGGAATGGTTAATGACTCGATCCCGATGGGGTAAAGCCGCGCGTTCTGTCATCGTGACAGTCGTCTATAACTCTCCATATAGGCGGGTAACGTCAAATGATGCTTGTCAAACAAGTTGTGCCGGAGTAAATAATCCATAACAGCCCTGATCGCCTTCGGCGCCACCGTAGGCGGGTAAACTTTGGATCGATCAGGCCACATCAACCATTAACCATCAACCATTTCCAATCTGTCATAGGGGTGTATTTATGATTCTCGTCAACATCATGAACGTATCGCTTTCGAACATGGGGTTCGTGGTCTTCCTGCGGAGCGGGGCCGATACCGACAAACGCACCCTGCCTATTTTCATCGGCGCCCCGGAAGCCCAGGCCATCGCTCTGCACCTGGATCGCGTGACCATACCGCGACCCCTGACCCATGACCTGCTGAAAACCGTCATGGATAATATTGAGTGCCGCATGAAGCGGGCGGAAATCTGCGCCCTGCGAGAAAACACGTTTTTCGCCAAACTGATCCTGGAATGGAACGGCGTGGAATCGGAAATTGATGCCCGCCCCAGCGACGCCATCGCCATGGCCCTGCGCTTCACGGCCCCCATTTACGTGGCGGAAGAGGTCATGGAGGCGGCGGGCGTTATCCTCAATGAAACGACCGAGGGTGGAACGGGCCCAAACACTGAGCCGCCGAGCCACCGCCTTGCACCGGCTGAAGCCCTGAAACAGAAACTTGCCAAGGCCGTGGCCGAAGAACGGTACGAGGATGCCGCCGCCCTGCGGGATGAATTAAAAAAGCTGTCGCAGACGAATTAGCCCGGGAAATGGAGTATGGGGGTTTGGGTGTATGGGCGTAAAGAGTTTTCTCAGCCACGCCCATACTCCCATACGCCACTACTCCCACACTTGGGTTATGAGCCATTAGCCTTGCCGGCAGGTTGCTTCAAACGCTTGGTCAGGACGTGCATCTTGAACTCGTTCATCTCGGCCATGTCCGTCTCCTTGAATCCCTCTTTGAGGCAGAGCTGAAGGGCCGCCTGCATGGTGGCGGTGCCACGGAAGGTTACGTTCTGATATTGCTGTTCGAAACAGAATGCCATGGCCTTTTGCAAAAGCTTCTCGCCATACCCTTTGCCCCGAAATGCCTTGTTCAGAAAAATACGCCGCAGAAGCGCCGTGTCCGGCGCATCCTCCTTGATGGCCACAGTACCGATGATGACGCCATCCTTTTCGGCCACCAGAAAAATATCTTTCGGGCCGCCATAATAGCATGCGGGATCATCGAGGTCCGGGCCGCCATACACCTGGTGCTCGGATGCAAACTCCTTGTCCAGGATGCCGTGAATGAGCTGTTTGACCTGGGGAGTATCACGCGGACAGATTTTACGGATGAGTACCATACAATAAATCAGGCCTTCGGCAACTATTTCATGTGGGAGGCGCGCTATGCACGGCGACGGTCGCGGCACGTAGCGCCCCTCCTACCAATATTTTCCGCCGTAGGCGGATCCGCCAATGTCGAAAAATTACTATACAACAAATCAGCACTATTTGGTCGGAGACGCGCTCGCCGGCGTGAAGGTCGGGGGAGTCTGTTTCTCCGCTTTCACCGGCGCCGGCTGGGATCCGCTCGCGGGCAATTCCGGCATGACGTCAACTTCGCGGGATTTATAGGAGGGTGAGCCCTCCGGTTTCTGGTCGCGCGAGCGTGCATCCTTTTGCTTCTTCATCTCTTTTTGTTCCTTGGCGCTCGACGCCGCCAAGGAGCTGTCTGACCAGCCCCTGGTCCACAGGTTGGAGGCTTCCGAGATATAGCCATGGCGGCGCGCGGTTTCGGCATAGGCTTTTTCCGGCGTGTTCAGCACGTAGGGCGTCATAAGCACAATCAATTCACGCCTGGTTGTATCATTGTCGTCCGACCGGAAAAACACGCCCAGGAATGGGATATCACCCAGGAAGGGAATCTTACTCCGGCTCTTGCTGGAATCGGAGGCAACAATCCCGCCGATGACGATTGTGCGCCCATCGTTGACGGCAACAGATGCGGTAAAATCGCGGGTTGTGATGACCGGCACCAGATTGTTGTCAATTTTTACATCATCGCCCTTGTTATCAATCTTCTGCTTGATATCCATGATAACAAAACCCTTCTTATTGATGCGCGGGGTCACTTCCAGCTGAATGCCGATATCAATGTATTGGTAGGTTGACGACTGCTGGCCGCTGTAATAGCTGGAGCCGGTCATGACCGGTCGCTTTTCGCCCACCATGATCTTGGCTTCCTTGTTGTCGGTGGTCAGAATAATCGGCGTGGAGAGGATCTTGGCCTCCGAAGACGACGCGAGCATATTGATAACGGCGTCAATGTTGTAATCAAAAAATTTTAAATAATAGGTCAGACCCGAGCCCGCGCCGGCGGGAAGGTCCGAAATCGTATTGATGGAAGAGCCGTCTTTGAGCGTAGCGTCCGTCCCGGAACGGCTGGCGCCACCAAATCCGAGGAACGCCCTATTCCCGCCGCCTTGCTTGGCGTTGTAGGCAATCATGGAACGCTGGAGCCAGTCAATCCCCACCTTGATCTTATCGCTCAGCCCGATCTCGACGATCACCACCTCGATCAGCACCTGCGACAGCATAATATCAATCTGCCGCAGGACGTCCTCGATGACGACCATATCCGACCGGCTGGCCAAAACCAGGAGCGAATTGATGCGGGTATCGGCAATGATTTTAACGTCGGAGGACAGCTTGCCGGAGAGTTGAATTTCGCCGGCGTTCCCCGTGGTGGTGCTCTTCTTGGATTCCGTCGTGGACATTGTGGCGGCCGGGAGCCCGAAAGTTGACGCGGGCGAGGGCGTGGGCGTGGGTGTCGTGGCCGGAGTTGCCGGCGTGCCAGCGGTTTTGGAGGACGATCCGCCGAGAAGATTGTTAAGCACCGCGACCACGTCTTTGGCATCGGCGTATTCCAGCGAAAACACCCTGATGCTGACTTCCGGCTCCATCTTTTGGTCCAGGGCGGCGATGATGTTGGTAAAAAACGAAAGCTGTTCCGGCCGGGTAATGACAATCAGCGAATTGATACGGTCATCCGCCACCATCTTGACCTTGCTCTGGATCAATCCCCGGTCCAAGGCCGACTGGTTCACGTCCACGACTGTTGTCTTGGCCGTGGCCGGCTGACCGGGCTTGAGGGGCTGAAAGGGTTGCATCGGCATGCGCGCGGAGAGTTGTTGCCGAACGACTTGACTCTTGGATTCCTTGGTCTGGACATCGGCAATAATGGACTCGATTTTGCTTTGGATTTCCGAGGCCTTGGCGTAGGTAATGGGAAAGATGCGCAATTCCTCGCGGGATTCCAAGGGCTGGTCAATAATGGCCAGGATTTCCAGGATACGTTTCAGGTTCAGCGCCGTTTCCGTAATCAACATGCAATTGACCCTTTCCAGCGGCATGACCTTGCCGTAGGGATGGAGCAGGATCTGAATCGTAGCCTGGGCTTCCGCCATCTCAAGGTGCTTGAGTTCGACAATCCGGCTCACGAGGCGGTCGGTATCCGCGATATTCTTTTCCATGGGGCCGGTGCC
>VSJD01000186.1 GCA_008636095.1 Kiritimatiellota bacterium
GATTGCCATACCCTGCTGGCGTGCAGTACCGATCGCTACGACTTTCAGGAATTTGTCGCCCATCGGCACCAGGGCAATGCCGTTCATGGCCAGCACCCCTTCAATGGCCAACAGGGCTTCGCGCTTGGGCAGACGCTTGGGGCACTTCAACGTGATTTTAGCGGCGGGCACATCGGGCGCGCGCATGAGCGCCAGGCCGGTCCACACGGCGTACTGGTTGAGGACCTCCTCGACATCCATGTTCTCATACTTAAGGCCCACCAATGTATCCATTGAGGGCGACTCGGGCACACTCGGTATCAGCGCCGGCTGGTTTGTACCGGAGGATGCGAGATCGTCCTCCGGGGCCGAATCTTCGGATTCGATATCATCCGCCACCGCCAACGGGATCGAGCCCGTGGTGACGGGGATAAATCCCTTGAATGTGTTCCCGCCAGTCGCACCAACCGTGCCGGTATTCATAAGGGCAAACCCCGCAAACGGACTGCGACCCGGCGCGGCAACCGTGCCGGTGCTTACAGGAGTAAACCCTTGAAACAGGTTCCGACCCGGCGCGGCAACCGTGCCGGTACCACCGGGCGCCAGGGATTCTGCGGCAACCGGGGGGACAAGCGCAACCGGCGCCGGAGCGGTGGCCAGCGGAGGCGCCTCAGCAGGATCCGGGGCAACAGCCTGACCACAGGCCACGCTCTGCCATAGCCCGCATATCAGCCCCATTGTCAGCACCCACGTGTACCAGTGACGCATAATCATTTCGCTTTTCTTTACCGGTTAAGGACTCCCGCCCCAACTATTCACCGGATGTAACTACTCACACGGACTATGCCCGCAACCCAAGAAATTCCAAGTTCCAAAATCCAAATTCCAAGGAATAGTCAAATTCTAATAAAAATAAAATAAACCCTGGTTTTCTTTCCGTTTTTTTACCTTTGTCTTGATTGATTGCATTTCCTTGGAATTTGAAACTTGGATTTTGGAATTTCGCTGGCGCAGCCATTCTTGAGGTTGTTTTGCTTTTTATAGCAGTTCCCAACGTTTAAGAGGGACTGACCACCTGAAGTTTTTTTAGCATGTCACATATCCGGTGAAATAGCAAGTGGCAATCCCGGTTTCGACTGGGTTGGCGCGTTGGTTTCCGACACCGGAAGGCCGGTTCCCTCACGGGTGTATATGCACATCAAGGTAAAGTTCCCTTTGAGCCGCTCCTTACCGCCGGCCACCAGCGAGACACTCAGGTCTTCCATGTCCATGGTCACATTTTCCTGTTCCAGCGCATACAAAAAATGCACCAGGCCGTTCAGGTCGCCCTCCCAGGTGCAATCAACGGGCATTTCATAGCAGTCGCCCTGCCTCTTTTCCTTTTGCGGCTTGATCTGAACCAACGTAATATTATTATCCTTGGCCACTCGCCCCAGGATTTTCAAGTAGTCAGCCGTGACATCCATGGCGGCCGGATACCGCGACAAGCGCGCGTGCAAGCCTGCCAGCCGCTTGTCCCAGCGCGCCCGGTCTCCGACCAACCGCTTCGAGACTTCGATCCGCTGGGCCTGGACCTTCCGGGTCTCGATCCGCTCCTGCCAAACCCTGATTTTCGGCGTACCCACCAGGAAGGTCAGGCCGAATAGCAAGAGCGCGCCAGTGGTAATACCGAGCCCCGCTTCCCGGGAAGACAGTTTCATGGCTTGTCCTCCTTCAACTGGACATTCATCTGGAAGGTCTGCACGGTCAGGTCCTTGCGTTTGCTGGGCTGGGTACTGCCCATCTCGATGCTTTTGAACAGCGGCGATTTATCCAGTAGTTTTTTAAAATCATAAATCGGGTCCTTGTCGCGCGCCTCGCCGCGGAGCAAAATGGTTTTACCCTTCTTGAACTGGAAAGAGGTGAGATCCACATCCTTGGGCAACACGGCACTGATTTCGCGCAGGCACTCCAGTGCTGAACGCTGGCGGTCGAGATAGGTCTCAAACGAATGAATCTGGCGTTGCAGACGTCGTACGTCATCGGCCGATTTCTGCAGTTCCACCAAACGCGCCTCAAGCCGGTTCAAGTGCAACCGATTCCATTGAAACCCGACGAAAAGCACCGCAACCACCACCAACCAGAGACCGAGCGCCGCACCCACGCTTAGGATCAAGCGCTTCTGAAAACGCTGGGAAGTCGTCGCTGTTCGCCAGGCTGCCGGCACCAGGTCCAGCACAGCCCGTATGCCTTGGGCGCGCACATGCGCCGCAAATGGCGGGACAAGCATGCGCCGCGCCAACCCCTCGCTCAGTGGCGGCAGGACCTCCAGCGACTGCAGGCGCACCGTATGCCCCAACTCCTGCTGTAGGCGCGCGACAATCACGGTCGTATCCAGGTCGCGGCTCCAGCAATCCAAGCCGCCCACCGGTACCACGCCGCGTTCCAGATCCAGCGACACGATCAGAGCACCCATGTCGCCAGCCAGTTCCTCGGCATATTCCTCCGGCGTCAAGCCCTCTATGGGACTGATGGCTTTGACCGCCTGTGGCAGGCCATCCTGCACTGCGATCCATACTCCGCCGGATGGTTCCAGCAGGAGCAGAAGATGCCGACCCTGAGCCGGGATGGCGCCATGATCGGCCAGTAGGCGCCACCAGCCCATGATTTCGGCGTCTATGCGCCGGATGGTCACACCGACCGGACGGAACAATTCGCCCAATGATTCAACCTGTTCCTTGGGCACCGCCGCAATCAGTACGCGGCAGGTCGTCTCCGTCGCGCTCAGGACTTCGTAGGATACCGCCATGCGATCCTCTGGAAACGGTGAAAACTGGTCCACTTGCAACTTGATCATGTCGGTCATCTCAACGGGGTCGGTGGTGGGAAGTTCCACGACCCGCATCAACATCTGGCCGGGCGCCAGACCGATGGTTACCGGGCCGGTCAGATCGGGACATTGCAGGCGGATCGCCTCTGCGCGATGGACCGGGTCAGCGAGCGTCGCCGCATCGCCTTCCAGTTGAACCTGCCGGGCGGCGAGCACCTCGATGCCCTTTTTGCCCGAACCTAACGTGGTCCACTCCAGGAAGGTATCGCGCACGCGCAAGCCGGTTATGGAATGTCGGGCCATGGTACGATGAAGAATGGTTGATGGTAAATGTTACGATTGAGAATGGTTTCCGCCATAGGCGGACCCGCCTTCGGCGGAAATGGTTAATGGTCAATAGTTGATGAAGAATACCGGCAACACGTTCGTTACTCCACGAACCATGCCCCGCAACTATTCAGGTGGCGCCGGAATGCACCGGACACATCAAGAAAGCGCCACACCGTGGCGCTCTACAGTAACGCAACCATGCCCTGCAACCTTTTGTAGCGCGTCACGGTGTGACGCGTCCCGAAGAGCACCTGAACAACCGTCTTAGCTGCCACTCCCATTAACCATAGACGATTCCAGGCTAATCATCAACCATTAACCATTGACCATTGACCATTTCCGCTCCGCGCGTTTGCGTGCGGAGCGGGGGGATGTCAATGGCTTACCAGGTTCTCCTGGAGCGCATCGCCTTCAATCCAACGCAGAATGGTCAGGTTCTTCCCGGCTAACGAAACCACACAGGCCACGGCATGCTCGATGTCTCCTACCTTGCCGCGCACAAGAATGGAAAACCGCCCCGTAGCTTTGAAAGAGATGCGCTCAGCCACACCCGGCGGCAGGGCCGTCACCCGCCCGAGAAGGTCGGCGAGGCTCTTAAACGGCATATCGTCATCGGTGCCATCCTTAAGATCCGGGCCCTGGCGCTGGGCAATGATCTCATCCGCCAACTGGGCGTCAATTCCGAGAAAGCCCATCATCGTATTACGGTCCACGGCATTAATGTTGATTTTCTGGTCGGTCGCATAGGTCGTCAGAAATCCAGACAGTACCTGGTAAATAGTGACCTCCGATTCCGGTAGTTTTTCATCAAATCCCTTGATGAGCGCAAGTTCGTCCACGGTATCAAGGGCGGCATTCTTGGACTGGTAGGGCGGGTCCAGACTCTCATAATATTCGGACTCGACGCCGCTCAGGTGGGTCATCTCGTCCTGATCCACCCAATCGAGCAGGCAGTCAATCAGGGCATCGCGCGTTTCAAAGGGAACCCCGGCAGATTCAAAGAGCGGTTCCCACATGGTGTAGGTCTTCTCCCGGTCGTTGACATCAATAATGTCCTTCAGGCTGATGCGCGCATTTTCGGGACGGACGGTAACGTTCACCGTACCCGCCCCCAGCTCGCGCGTCACCTCGGCAACGCCGCCCCGCGCTATGGAAATGGCCGCGCCGCGCACTTTCTCGTCCAATCCCTTGGCAAGATAGACGGAAATGTCCGGGTTATTGATATCGGGATCAGCGGTTTCAAAGAGCATCATGTGGGCCAGTTCAACCCCCGCTTTGGCCAGGTATTCGGCCTTGAGCTTTTTGCGCCAACTGGACGTGATACGCGCCTCGACGTGCATATCGAAGGCGAAGGCCATCACGAACATTGAGAGGAGCCCCACGACCCACAACACGACAATGAGCGCCGAGCCGTCTTTAAGCCGGACGCCGGACGCCGGATGCCGGACACCAGTACGGAGAAGAGGAAAGAGGACCCCAGCCTCTGACCTGACTTCTGACCGCGGACTTCCGGTCTTCAGGCTGCATAGGCCGTCGTCTGGCGTCTGGCGTCTGTCGTCTGTTTTCATGGCTTCTTCTGAACGCCGACCCACGACAAGGGGGCGACGGGAATCTCGATAGTGCGCTGGATTTCAACGGGCGGCTCGTTGCGGTCCAGGGGCTCCAGATAAAGGGTTATTTCCACCGCCAGCGGGAGGCAGTTTGTGGCTGCATCTTCCCAGACTTCCATCCAATCCCATTTGTCGTCCTTCATTTCCTTGGCCACCCGGCAATCCAAGCCAACGACTTTACCGGAAACAAAATGAGGATCGATCTCCATGGGATCGAAAGTGATCGAATTGGCGTAGGGACGCCAGGCCCGCACGGCCACAGCCGATCCCGCGTCGCCATCATCTTCGATAGAAAGCCGTACCCGGTGCAGGCCCTTGGACAGGGGATCTTTCAACCTCAGAAGCGCCGTACCGGTTTTGACCCAGCTGATGATGTCCCGGGCGTCCGTCCCGTTACCATGATCTTCCAACACAAACCCGTAACCGCCGCCCGGGGTTGGCGTGGCCGACACAGCATTGGTACTGTTATTGGCGGCATTGGTATTGACCGTGTTGGTGGATACCTGCCCGCCTGAGGGCGGGAAAAAAGACGAGCGCAGGCCGCAGACGATCTGTTGCATCACATACTCGCCGTGATCCAGGTCATCCGCCATGGCCGTGCCCCTCTGCCATGCCTTGGATACGCTATAGAACGTTGTGAACGTCATGGCCATGGCCATACCCAGAAGCGCCACGGCCACAAGCAATTCGATCAGGGTGAAGCCCGATGACAGACGACAGACGACAGACGACGGACGCCAGCCCTGATCGGAATGACGACGGCCTGAGGACGGAAGACAAAAGACAGACGCCAGACTCTGATCTGACCTCGAACCGCTGACTTCTGACTTCTGACCGCTATTCATAATCGTTCTTAATTGGGCAATCATGACCATCGCCGTCCTCTGCCCTCTTCTCCGGGCTGGCCTCCGGCGTCTGGCGTCCGTTTTTCATTGTCCGACGTCTGTCCCTGCGACTATTCCTCATTCGGAAAATACAGATAGCTGACAACTTCTTCCGCGGAGACCTGGCCGGATTCCGCCCAGTTTACGCGGGTCTTCACCATGTACAGTTTTGCTTCGCCGTCCACCGCTTCCAATTCCCGCGAAAAGGTGTAGCCCGGGGCTAATTCCTCCCCTTGAACAACGTTATCCGACACCGCATTGGTGGGCTGGAGCGGGTATTCGGACTCGCCCTGATCGAGCACCGCACGGGCTGTCTGGTAATTACGCGAAACGCGGATCACGGCCAGACACCGGGCCGTGGCCTCGACAATCACAAAAATCCCGATGCTCAGAATGGCCAGCGCCACCACGGCTTCGACCAGCGTAAAACCCGGGGAAGACGAGATTTTCGATTTTAGATTTTCGATTTTCCAATCGGACATTTATTAGTCCCTTACAAAAAACACGATGTTTTCTATAAAAACAATACTTTCTGCGATAGCGTGGCTAGCGTGGCTCGAATTCGGTTTCCCGACAGAAGCGTCGGGATTCGGGAAAGCAAGGCAAGCTTGGGCCGAATACCGGTGCGCCGTGCGAAGTCATTGGACTCGTGTCCATGCGAGCGCGGCAAACCGGCAGACGGCCCGAGATCGCCGCCACCTTTCCCGAACCGAATTCGAGACACATTCCCGAGGAAGAGACAACCTCGGATTGTGGACACAGCCACCCTATTGCGTTCCGAAGACTTTCGACTTCACACTACCGAGGGCATCCACTTTCAGGATTACATAGTTACCGTTTTGATCCGCAATGGTAACCGCAAACGGAACGCAGGCCCCGTTGCGGAGAAACGGCACCCTGCAGGTGCCTTCTGTCACCGGGTCGGCACCCTCAATCGTCACCTCCTGCAGACGGACTCCATCTATTGCACGCGAAAAACTCGGCATAGCCGTGTTGGAAGAGACCAAATCCACCTGGCCGTTGGCCAGATTGAAGGTCAAGGCCAGATCGCTCTGCTTCAGCACGGCCATACTCCGGGCATAGCGCGCAACGGTCGAAAGCGTCCGCGCGGCCGCGCTCAAGCGCTGACCCTGGATGGAACGCACAAAGGACGGCATGGCAATCGCCACGGCAATGCCCATCACCACGATGACCAGGAGCAGTTCGATAAGCGTGAAGGCGGAAGAAAGATGGGATCGGAAACAAAGAGTTCCTGGTTCTTTGTTCATCGTTCTTCGTTTTAAATTAACCAAGAACCAAGAACGAAGAACCAAGAACGGTTTTTTTGCCATCGCGATCTCAGTTGGTAATGTCGTCACCGCCGCCATCCGCGCCGTTGGCCCCGAAAGACTTGATCTCATACCCGTTTTCCTTGAGTGTATAGACAAACTCATGGCCCCAGGGATCAATCGGAATTTCCCCTTTCTTCAGGTACGGCCCGCGCCAGTTCTGCTCACTTCCCTTGGTGAGTAGGGCCTGCAGGCTCGCCGGGAAATTGCCGTTGTCGGTTTCGTACAGGTCTACGGCCAGGCCGATAGCGGCAACACTGCTCTTGGCGGCGGAGACCTGCGACTGCCCCACGCGTCCCGACAAACGCGGCACCACCACCGCCGCCAGAATGCCGATGATGACCACCACCAGCAGAACTTCAATCAGCGTGAACCCCGCACGGCCCGGGCTCCGCGACTCGACTGAGCTCGTCGAAGTCCGAAGGCTTCGCCGAGGCGAGGAATGTACTTCGTTTTTTCGAACGGTCTTCATGTTATGGTTCCTTTCCTTTCGTGTGATGAATTATTAACTGTTCAGGCGCCAGAATTCAGTAGTCAGAATTCAGGATTCTGTCTTCTGTCTTATCCGGTCCGTCATCCATCATCCATCATCCGTCGTCTGGCGTCTGCCGCGTGCTTCGCGCTACGCCCGCAGACCGCTGGTCAAATCAAAGACCGCGAGCAAAATGCTGATGGCCACGAACCCGACCATGATCGCGATCAGCACGATCATAATCGGCTCCAGCACGGTGGTAAAAATCTTGACACTGCGATCCAGGTTGGCCTCGTAGCGCCGGGCAATGTGCGCTAAGGCCCCGCTCATGTCGCCGGTCTCTTCGCCGATGGCCAGCATATCGGTCAGCATGGGCGGAAACACCTTGCCGGCTGCCAGCGGGCCCGAGATGGTCGTGCCATCGGTCACGCGATCCCGGGCTTTGCGAATTTCGGCGGCCAGCACCGAGTTCTGCACGGTGCGCTCGCCGATGGCCAGCGCATCCAGCACGGGCACGCCGTTGGCGATCAGCATGCCCAGCGTGCGGGCAAACTGGGAAAACGCGCTGGAAGTGATAATATCACGGATTAAAGGAATACGGAGTTGGAGCCCGTGCCACCAGGTCCGCCCGATTTCCGTGCGCAGGTAGCGGCGGAACATGACCACCCCCCCAACCAGCACGATCGCTATCAACCAGCCGTAATGAATCATGACCGTGCTGATCCCGATCAGAATACGCGTCGGCACCGGCAGGGTACTGCCCATGTCCTTGAAAATAAGCGTAAAGCGCGGAATCACAAACGTCATGGCAAAAATCAGGGTACCAATACCGACCACCATCACGATGCACGGATACACCAGCGCCATAAGGACCTTTTCCTTGACCTCCTGGATACGCTCGTAATGCTTGATAATCCGCGCCATGACTTCCGACACGTTGCCGCTGGCTTCCCCCGCGCGGATCAGGCTGACGTACAGAGTCGGGAACGTCTCTTTGAACTGGGCCATGGCATCCGAGAGACTGGTACCGCGGATGATTTCATCCCGCAGGGCACGCACGATTAAATCACTGACCGTGCTGGTCCGCCGGTGGGAGAGCGTGTTGAGCGCATTGCCGAGCTTCATACCGGATGCCAGCAGGTCACTCAACTCGCTCGTAAAATTGAGCAGATCGCGGGCGCCCATCCGCGGGCGCTGACTGCGGCGCGCGAAGAGCGCGCGCCAGCCGGTGCCCTTAGAGCGCGGCAGCTCGGCGAGCTTTTCTTCAACCTTCACCGGCATCTGGCCCAGCCGCTCAATGTGCAGGAGCGCCGCCCGGCGATCGCTGGCTTCCAGTGTGCCTTCCACTTTTTCACCCGTCCGCATACGGGCCGTATAAATAAATATGGGCATCGGTGAATTCCCCGTCAAAACTATTTGCGATTTCCGATTTTCGATTGCCGATTTATGATTTCGGATTCCCGCATGCAGAAATAGCAGTCATCCATGATATACGCATTCAACGTCCCCTCCGCAATCGAAAATCCGCAATTGAAAATCGGAAATTCTTCAGGCTTCCTCCTCCTCCGTCACGCGCAGGACTTCCTCGATCGTCGTCGTGCCGTTGCGGACCTTCAGCCAGCCGTCGTCCCGCAGGGTTTGCATGCCCTGCTGGAGCGCTTTTTGCTTGATCACATTGGACGCTTCCCGGGACATAATCAGGGACCGGATGTCATCGGTCACGAGCAGATTCTCGAAAATACCCAGCCGGCCAAGATAACCGCTCCGCCGCGGGCATTTCTCACAACCCACCGCTTCGTATACCGTAGCGCCGACCAACTCCTTGACCGCCGCAACGGATTTCAGCATGGGATTGTCGGGCTTGACCGGGCGCTTGCATTGGTCGCACAAAACGCGCACGAGGCGCTGGGCAATGATGGCCTCCACGGAGGAAGACACCAGGAAGGGTTCCACGCCCATGTCAATCAGTCGCGTAATAGCGCCGGCCGAATCGTTCGTGTGCAGGGTGCTGAACACCAGGTGGCCGGTCAGCGAGGCGCGGATGGCGATTTCCGCCGTTTCAAAATCGCGGATTTCGCCCACCATGATCACATTGGGGTCTTGACGCAGGATATGGCGCAGGCCCATGGCAAAGGTCAGCCCGATCTCCGGGCGAACCTGGATCTGGTTAATGCCCTTCATCTCATATTCAATCGGCTCCTCGACGGTGATGATGCGCTGTTCAATGGAGTTGATCGTATGCAGGCAGGCATACAGCGTGGTGGATTTGCCCGAACCGGTCGGGCCGGTCACCAGCAGGATGCCGTTGGGCTTGTTAATCAGCTTGCGGATGATGGCCTCATCCTTGGGGCTCATGCCGATGCCTTCCAGCCCGATCAGCCCGCTTTTGCGGGTCAGGAGCCGCAAGCTGACGCTCTCGCCATACACGGTCGGTATGGTGGATACGCGGATATCGAGGTCCTCGCCGTGAATGCTGAGCCCAATGCGGCCATCCTGAGGCAGGCGTTTTTCGGCGATATCCATGTTGGCCATGACCTTGATGCGCGAGACAATAGCGGCCTGGAAACGCTTGAGCTGAGGCGGCATGG
>VSJD01000187.1 GCA_008636095.1 Kiritimatiellota bacterium
AGGTCTGGTGCAGGACGCTGTCCACACGGTACCGGATGCGCAATTCGTCTTCCATGGGTTCGAAATGGATGTCCGTGGCGCGGTCCTTGTAGGCCTCCCAAACGATCTGGTTGACGAACTTGACAATGGACGCTTCCTGGTCCAGATCGCTCAAATCCACCTTGGCCATGATTTCTTCCTGCGGCACTTCGATACGGTTGTCCTCGATCAGCCGCTCCATGGTGTCCGCGCCGACGCCGTAAAACTTGTTGATGGCCTTGGCAATATCAGCCGTCAAGCTCAAGCTCAGGCGGATGCGCAGGCCCGAAACCAGCCGCAGGGCGTCGGCCAGGTTGGAGTTGAAGGGATCGTTGGTGACCACGCGCAGAACGGAATTTTCAATCTGCAGGGGGATGACATTATACTGGAAGACAACCTTGGCCGGCAGGCGGGCGAGCACGGGAGCTTCTATTTTGACATCATTCAAGCGAATAAAGGGATAGCCCATGGCCTTGCCGACAGCAGTGAGGAATGCCTCCTCCGGCACGTAGCCGGCCTCGATAACTCGGCGGGTAATGGAGGTGTTGCCTTCGATTTTCTGCTCCAGCAGAGCTTTGATTTGGTCGTCTTTAAACAGCTCCGTGCGCTTGAGCAGGTCCGCCAACCGCGTTGTGGATGGTATGGACATAGCTGGAACTCGGGCATCGGAAGACCGGAGGACAGACGACGGACGCCAGATGACGGACGACGGATTTTAACCGTTGACCTCTGACTTCTGACATCTGACCTCTGATCTCTGACATCTAACTTCTGACCTCTTGCTTGCACTCTACCCCGTGTCGGGACGCCTGTCAATGGCGGGGGCAGCAGGATATTCAATGTCGTTAACCCCTTCCATGATAAGGCTTGCGAAAGATAAGGCGGCAAGTGGAGCTCCCCTGCGGAACGACGGCGTAGCCGGGCATAGCATTGGCTACGAAGATCGAGTCCGTGGCGCAGCCAAGCGGAATTACGCCGTAGCCAACAACCCGGCTTCGCCAAGGCTACGTCGTGGTCGCCACGCCATTCATCCCCGTGGCAACCTGCCCGCAATGCTATGCATAGCGTTGCAGGCGGGGCTACGGGGTATTCTGGCGAAGGCGAATAAAATACTTATGCAATGAAGATTTATTAAAAATAGACACAAAACGGTTTTCTGCAATAGTGTAAATGCATGAAAATGCATGCCGGCTTATTTGACCACAAATACCGCGATATCATTCGGCTGAATATCGGCGGTTATTTTTTCCGCGTGGCCCAAGTCTTTGCCGGCGAAATAGTCAAGGACGCGCATGTTTTCCCCAAAGTTCTGGCTGGTAATGCCAACCTTACGGATGACATTTTCCTCGTTGATAATCATAATCAATCTTGTCCGGCCGTCCGTGATAACCACAACGTTATCCGGTTCAATGCCGGAAACCTTGACCAGTGAAGAATCCTTGTTGCGGGCCAGGAACAGCGGTTCATAATCCTTTACCAGCCGGGATACTTCCGCCAGGGCGTAAAATGTCCTCCCGTCCAGCTGAGCCAGAGAGAAAAACAGCACGCCCCCGGTTCCATCCGTAACCCGCCTTAAAAGGAGCGCTTTACTCGCATAAGCCGGATATATTTGTAAGCGCTCTTCATTGCTGTCCTTGTTCATACCCATGTAGGGATACACCAACTCGCCGACAACCAGCGGGGTTTTGGCGATGGCGGCAAGGGTATCATTGACTTCTTTCTCGGAACGCCCGTAACCGCACATGGCGTAATCAATTTTGCCGGCCAGCATTGACCAGTCAACCCCATAGCCCTCCTTGGTATCTTCCATTTGATAGCCGCTATAAACTGAAAAAATCATTTCCGGGGAAATCTTTTTGACCGACTGGTTGAATTTAACGGCCAGCATGGCAAAGCGCATGTTCATGAACTTTACCCATTCATTCCGGTAACCACTCTTTATAGCTTTGAAGTTCAGCTCCGTCTGCGGGGATATTTTTGCGTAATTCCTGAATTGGGCAATGCACCGCGGACAGAAACAGCTTATATAGCTTGCCCAGACCGAGCCTTCAAAATCCCAATCCATATGTTTGAAATCACATTTTTTAACATATTCCTGAAGACATTTATCTACATAAACCCAGGCCGGAGAATCTTCAAGCAGCAGGGAGGGACAGATATAACTGGCGCGCGGATTCGGATGAGACGAGTCATATTTAACGCCTTCCCCGTCAACCCGCGCCTGGTCAGGATGTTCTTTCAGATAAGGACGGCAATTAATAATCCAGGGGGCAAAATTAATAAGGCCCACATTGCGGAGTTTGATCCCAGCCGGCAATGGTCTTCCAAAAACAACTTCATTAAATCCTACTGCCGCAAGACACTTTAGCAATTTTTCCATTAATTCCGGATTGTCCATTACTTCCAGTTCATCACCCCACACCTGGAAAATATATTTTTTCGGCTGGGCTCCCCTTATGGGCGGAAGAATATTGACTGCCAGCTTCCGGGGAACTTCGGCAATATTGCCGTTTTCCGCACCCAGGTAATAATAAAATTCGGTCCTGCCCGGCTTGCCATCTAATTCCCCAAGCTGAACCGGAATGGAGACAAATTGCCACCCGCCGAGCTTGTTGTTGAACGGCAGGTTGGTATTTACGCCAATCTGGTATTTAACGTAATTCCTGCCGTTGCGCGCAACCTTTTCGCTCCCTTTCACGGCATAAGTTGCCCTCTTATAGTGACCGCTGGCCCCGATGACCTTAAACTCTTCCGGAACTTCAAGATAAAAATTGTAATCATTCAGCGTTCTGCCCTCCAGCCCCTCGGGAACCAGGAAAAGCGGTTGGATGCTGTTCTGGGCTATCGATATTCCGCCCTTCTGCCAGTTCGGCCAGAATTTGCTCGTATTTAAAACGATTGATTTCCGGTAATATCCTTTGGCCTTAAATTCACCGCCTGCACCTTGGGCAAACGTCCATGCACGGTCATTAAAGGACTTGGTGTTCCAATTGCCCTCGGCCGATTCGGAATATTTCCAGGTATTGTCCAGCGGAATAACATGCGCGCCGACCGTAAGTCCGCCCTTGAGCGCCCCTTCCGTTTTAATCCCCACAATATTCTCGCCTTTCAACAAAAACCCCTGCTTGTCTATTTTCTGGCCGTTTAAATATATTTCATAGGCTGAATTTCCGGAAAGGTCAGCGGTCAGGCCGGATGATTTGACATCCGAACGATAGGCCGGGGTCCGGTAATATGTCTTCAGGTCCAGCGGATTTAATATCCCAAACTGGGCCGTGAATTCTCCGTCACGGTCCAGCATATAACTTGAAGTCAAGGCCGTCTTGCCCGATATCTCAAAATCCTTTAAGGTTCTGGCCGGGACTGACGGGGCGAATTCAACCAGGCTTTCCAGGCGCACATGAAAATTGGTTCCGGGCGGCAATACCGAGCAATTGAGCGTATTTGATCCGCGGACAAAACCGCCATAGTCCAGATTCCTGACCTGCGGGACCTGTTCCGCAAGCGCGATCCGGCCGAAGCCTTCCGGGGTATGAAAAGCTTTTTCCATCGGCTGCCATAAACTCCGCTCCTTGCCGAAACAATTATTCCTTCCGATTTGAATCCCGAGTATTCGGTTCTGGGCCGGATTAATTTTCAAGCTCTCAAAAGGAAGCGCGCATTCCACTGTCCAGAAGCCATCGCCGATATGCGATTTTGCAGTCGCTACACTGTTCCATGTTTTGTCCCTGTTTG
Organism: Kiritimatiellota bacterium; assembly: GCA_008636095.1. Taxonomy (GTDB): domain Bacteria; phylum Verrucomicrobiota; class Kiritimatiellia; order JAAZAB01; family JAAZAB01; genus VSJD01. Next base: position 3,754 of record VSJD01000187.1, read on the forward strand.
ACCATGCGTCCGCTCCGGCGCACAAACCGTCATTGACCGCGCCGTTGGCATTGATGAAAATATCGTAAAAACTGTTTTTAGCTATGTCCGGCTGAAGCAGGACAATCGCCCAATCGTCGGCAAAGAGTTTGTCATCGTCATTGGTGCGAATATCTTTTTTAAACGCCTGCAGTTGATTTTGGCCGGGGTCAAGGCAACCCTGGGCGCAATGGAAGGCGATATATAAATTTTTCCGGTCGTAACAGATATAGGCCTTGGTCTGTTCCAGCGCCTTTTTGTCGGATGTGTCGGCATTGATAAAAGGCGCAATTTCAATAGAGTTTTGCCAGCACGCATCATCCAACTTGCCGTCAATAACCGGCGCGGCCGGCACAACGCCGGCCGCGATAAGGCCGGGCAATGGGGCCGCCATGGAAAAGTTGCCCGCTGCCAGCCATGCCGCGCATGATATAATTATCATCAATTTTGTTATGAATGGATTCATTTTTTGTTCCTCACAATATTTATTTTGTGCCGTTCCTTACGATTCTACATAAATAAACACGATTGTTCGCACCGCGGCGTTCGGTAAGCTCCAAATTGCGATAATCTTTCGCATCGCCGTGCATTCCCTCGGAAGTAACAACCCAGCTTTCATCAGGCCAGGCGTTGAGGGTTCCAAAATTACCATGTTGCGCCCCGTAATCCGGCACGAGAATGCGTTCCGTCTCTTTGATAACGCACAATCTTCCGGGATCTACCTGCGCCATAAAGAGCGGTGCGCGATGGCGGATGACCCGGTCATTCTTGGCGCCCCGACGGGTATACACGAGGAATAACCCGGAACTAAGCGTCACCCAATGTTGTTGAGTGTTATAGCTTCCCAATTCCTGGCCGTCGTCAAAAACCCAAGGGGTAACTTTATCATAATGAAGACCGTCTTGGCCTGTCGTTACGTACCCTTTCTCATCATTGCGCAGGGTGAGGAAAAAGCGCCCGTCAAAAAACACCAGCGACGGCTCGCAAAAACCGCGCGGAACGGGAACGGAGAGCTCATCGCCGTGTTCCAAATAAGTTAAACGCGCCCCGTCAAATCCACAGCGCACAACGGTTGTTATAAAACAGCTTTTCCAAAAGTCTTCGCCAACGCTTTCCCGGCCCATAAAGGCAACCGGCAGTAGTATCTCGCCGTTCGGCAAATCCACGCGTTGCGCGCATCCGCCTGAACACCAATAAAACTTCTCATGGTCGGGCATAACAAGCGCTTCCCACGGCAATATTTTTCCTGTTTTTTCGTCATAAACAGCATAGACCATCTGACGCTCATGGGCATTGCCGCCTTGCAGATTGCCTTTTTCACCCGCGTCGTACACGGCGGTGTGTCCGGTGAGCAACATCTTTTCCGTAACAGCATGCCACTGCGGCGTTAAGTCGCACGGGCAAACCTGCGCGCCGTCCGGCAATGGCCGCCTTTGCAGGTTCTCCTGATTTACCGGTTTAGACCATGTTTGCCCATGATCGTCGGACCGCATCAGGTAAGTTCCCTGGAAAATATCAGAACCCCAAAGCTGGGCCTTGGTCATTGTCAGAATGGCAGCGTCCGGCGGAACAATACCTATGCGCGGCTGGAACCACTCGCTTTTACGATCATATCCTTCCGTGATGATCTTCAGCCAAATGTCATATTCAATCTTTTGCATGATTATATCCCCCGAAATTGCCGATTGACCATAACCCTGCGATAAACATAATCCCTGTGTTCCATCTGAACCCCTTATTTTAAAGAAGAGACCAGGCCAGCAACCTCTTTCTCCGGTCCCACCACAATAGTTATGACATCCAGCGGCGGTATCGTCACCTTTATCTTTCCGACCGGCTCAAACCTTGTCAGTTCCGGATAGAAATAGCCGACGTCTCCAGCAGTGCCCCCTGGTATGGAAAACGCTAACTCTCTTTTTTCATTTGGGCTGTGGTTAAAGAGAAGAACCAGATGTAAATTCCCCAAAGAACGGACCGCCGAAGATACGTTCTTCCCGTAAGGATTCTCAAGGGAAATGAATTTGTCTTCCTCCTTACCCTTCAGAAAAAATTCCTCAAAATCAGCAATGAGGGTACTGGCTTCGGCCAATTTTTGATAGTATTTTCCGTCAAACGGACCCCACCACCAGAAAGAAACCCCCTCGGTGCCGGTGGCGATACTCCGCAATACCTGAACCTTATTAAGCTCTGCGGTCGGCTGGATCATGTCTCCTCTTTCATACCCCGGTGTAAGGGTTGCGACAACCTTAAGCGGATTCCGGCCGGCAGACCTTCTCAGAAGGGAGATGGATTTTTGCATACCCACGGTAAAGGTGTCGTCCAGGGCGGCCGGGATATGGGAATAATAACTCAGATACGCAGTGTCAATATACTTAACAATCTCTTCCCAGTTTGCCCGGTACTCTTCCATCGTTGCCTGGCTTGGATTACCGGAATAGACTCCGAATTCCGCCTCCGGATTAATCCGCTTCAGTTCCTCCCGGACCACCCTCGCATAATCCGAACTCTGGTGGCAGGCAAAGAGTATCCACGGCCGGGCGTATTTCTGCTTGATAACCTCCGGCGTAAGTTCCTCCTGCCCGGAAAGGGAAGCGAATTTCTTAAATTCCGCCAAACAGCGCGGACAGAAACAGATTTGCCAGCTATTCGGACCCTCTAAATCCCAGCAATACCCGTCAGACAACTTTTTAGCCACCAAATCTGTATACCTGACGATACTTTCTTTCAAAAGCCGGCCGTTTGCCTGAAGCATAATGGTGGGACAGACACTAAGCGGCCGACTGGTATTTTTTTTGCCGTCATAAGTGATGGCCGTATCTTCCGGGTGTTCCTTTAGATGTTGGTCATTCCACCAGAAATACCAGAAATTTCCGATGTTCTTCATCTTATTTGAACGCATGACACCTATATATTCCGGATTATCACCCACACCACCAGCATCTAAAGCGTTAAAACCCACTTTCTGCATAGTCTCAATGTAAGGGGCCCAGGTATGCGGTCCAGGATTAAGCGTCCACAGCCAATTATGAATAAGAATACTCCTGGGCTGTTTACCTTTCACCTGGGGAAGCAAAACCAGGTTGAACTTCTTCGCTTCTTCTCTATCCGCGCCTGCCTTAAGATAGTAATAAATCGGTAAAACCTGGCCGGCATTACAAGACTTGTTTTTTGCCTGGAAGAAAGAAAGCACGCTGTTAAAGAATCTACGGGATTTACTACAAGGCTTGTCTTTTACCTGGAAGAAAAGAAGCACGCTACTGAAAACTCTTCGGGACTCAATACGAACCGGCGGAATTTCCTGCTTTAAGGAGAAGGTATATCTAAAATAAAGCCCTTCCTTTCTTTTTTCCTTTTCAGACTTCCAGTTCTTAACATGATAATAAAGAGAATGCGTGGAACCAAGCGGGTCAAGAATCTCGATTCCGGCCGGCACCGATACAACAAGCTCCGGATCTTTTACCGGCGCCTTTTCCCGGGAATGGTTCGCCAGCAGGAAAAAGCAGTGCTGAACAGTATTTACGGCAAGATGCAGGTTGTCATTCCTCATCTCCGGCGGCCAGGCAACTGAAACCAGGCCGTCAGAATAGGTCTTGAAGGGAAATGCAACCCGGTAAAGCGCCTGTTCTTTCTTGCCCACAAAGATTGACAGGTTATAGGCCCCGGGTTTCTGGAAAGAAAGGGGGAAAGAAAGAACCGTGTCTTTGCCTGATTCAAGCGCAAGCGTCTTCACCTCGTCAAAAACATTGGCCTCTTCATATTTAACACTGGCTTTCACCTCCACCTCTTCCCTCTGGACAGAATCTGATTTTATGGAAAGCGATACGGCACTATTATTGTTGCTGAAACTGACGGCCTCTAATCTTACCGGTTTCCTGCCGAAAGAGATGAGTCCAAACCTGTCCGGCTGGTGGAAATGGGAACCGCAATTGTTCCAGTAGCTCAACTCTTTATTCGGCCTTTCTTCCCGACAGAGGTTGAATCCCCATATCTCTCCGGCCTGGGGCGGATTAGCATCAAGCAGACGCCAGGGAATTGTAACTTCCGTTATCCACCGGTCTTTCTGGAGCGAAGTCCTGGCTTCCCAGTCTAAAGTTTCCTTACCGACACTGCTGGCACGGTCAAGCTTTGAACTGAGCGTATCCTGCTGCGTACCCAGTGGATTTATGACCAGCTGGTAATAATCCTTCTGGGTAAACCCCGGGTCGATAAAAATCTCCAGACAGTCATCGGTCCAGACAGAGTCATTGCGGATGGTGCGTATCTTTCGCAGGAAAGGCATCTGGCTCTCCAGAAGCTCTGCGGCTATGTATAAATTTGTGCCGTCACAACAGATGTAGCCGATAGTCTGTTCGGCAGCGGTGCCGGCGCTGTTAACCAATAAAAAATCGGACAATTTTTCTGCTTCCTGCCAGCACTTATCGTCGAGATTTCCGTCCAGAACCGGCGGAGTTTTGACAAACGGAATCGTCGCGATCCTGCGTGCCGAAGTCAAAAACTCAAGCCGGCCTTTATCCATAAACACCGCTTGCGCTCCGCTCTTCTTTTCCACGTGTTCTGTAAAAAGTTCTTCCAGTCTGCTTGCTTTGGTAATATCGGTGATTACCACCGTATCCAGTTTGCCCTGTGCGGTAGGAATATTTTGGTTTGTGGGCTGCTGAAGGTAAATCGGCCAGAATTCCTTGCCGGTATCAAGCGAAGAATATTTCCCGAGATTTATCCAGCCCCACTTGCCACTTCCTTCGGTCCGGAACCAGCCGAACGCCTTCTTGCCTTCTTCTTTCCAGAGGTACCAGTTGGCCGGCACATCACTTTGGGCTCTTACCCAGACATTATATTTTTTACCATCCTGCGGAAAAGGAATCTTCCCCACAAAGAAATACCAGGTTTTGCCTTCGGCACAGGCGCCATTGCTGGCCGTAGAATCCTGGTTTGCCGCGGCATTGCCTCGAAAATCCTCCGCTTCAAACCAGTTGACAACCTCATCCTCCCCAAAGATTACTTTTGGCAAAGCCAGAAACAACATTAACATCCCGATAAATAATCTCTTCATTACCTTTTCCTCCATCAGATGTTAGCGACGCTTTGTTTTTCGAACGATTGTCAATTACACCTTAAAGCGTGATAAATTTCCTCGTTTTTTTATCATTTGTCAAGACATCCGTTGAAGTTCTTGAAGTTCTTTACTTGTTCCAAAGCTTCAGAGTGAATCGGCGGAAGACGCTGTCAAAAACGGCGAAATATAAGGTTGACACATTGGAAAAATTGAATAGCATTTTTAAAAGTTATTAAAATAATGCTGGCCTGATCAAAAACCGAATGACAGGCAATCCTGTCATGGGACCAGGGAGGCGCAATGTTAAAATCAATGCCGGGACCGTTCTTGCTAATCGCTTGTTTTCTCATCCTCGTGCCGGTGACTCAGGCGGCGGTACACGGCACCGCATTTGTCGCCGTGGGGCGTGCCGAAAAGGCGCCGGTGATAGATGGCGTTCTTGACGATCCCTGCTGGAATGATTGCGTGGAACTGGGCAACTTCTTTGTATTAAATGGCCATGGGATCCCGGCGAAGGAGGACGCCGACACGAAGGTTTATGTCACCTATGATTCGAAAAACTTGTACATCGCCTTCAAGTGCCTTGATAGAATTTTAAACCCCGTGTTGAATCAACTCCACCTGTTCAAGGCGGAAGTGGGGGGCGATCAAGGCGATACCTTGAATGTGTTCAAAGATGACTGTGTCGAAATTTTTCTAAGCTGCGGAGCCGAGGTGACCGACAGTTATTATCATCTGTGCGTCAATTCCCGCGGGACCGTCTACGACTCCATCGGCGCGGTGAATCCCGCCGGATGGAACTCGAAGGCAATTGTCAAAGGGAGCATTGGAGACGATGCCTGGCGTATCGAAATATCAATCCCCCTGGAAAGCCTGAGTAAAACGGAGATTATCCCGGGAAAAAGCGTGTGGCGGGCGAATTTCTGCCGCAATGCCAAGCCGACCGCCGAGACAAGCTCCTGGTGCCCGGCGAGTACAAGAGGGTTTCATTGCCCGGAGATATTCGGCGAATTGCGGTTTGGCGAAAAAGTACCCGGCGTAAAAAACGTCATTTTCTCGAAATTCGGGCAGGGCGCGAACCGCCTATCCGCTCAATTTAGAAATTCCCTTGCCGAAGACCGGGATTTTTCCTTGAGTATCTCCGCCCTCTTTGATGACTCCGAACGGATGAACTTC
>VSJD01000188.1 GCA_008636095.1 Kiritimatiellota bacterium
AGCGAAAAGGTGCCCGTCAAGGCCGGGCTTGCGGCAAGCTGCACCGTGGAGTATATCGTTGACACTGCAAACATGTGCGCCGGGGGAGTGTTCGCCGCTCCCGGCGACCCGACGGAAACCAAACTGGTCAGCGCCGGTTTCAATTTAAAGGCCGGCGAATATCATTTTAAAGCCGATATTAAAAGCGATTACAAGTGTGCCGCTGACAAGCCATATAATTTCTTCCTGGTTCACAGCGCGGACAAAGGCTATGAAGCGATCCCGCAGGCGGAAGCTCCCCTGAAAAGCGACGGCTGGGTGCGGGTGCAGGGTGACATCCTGGCGGACAAGGATCGGATATCCGAAATCTGGCTGGTCAAATGGGCTCAAAGGCAAATCACGGGCGAGTTGCTCGTGGACAATATTGAAATCATCGACAAAAAAACCGGTCAAAATTTGCTCCCTAACGGGGATTTTCAGAATGGGCCATTCGGTTGGTCGACTTGCACCCCGCTGTGCAAAGGTTTTGGCAATGGCGCGGAAAAGATCACTTATAGTTACTCCATGGCCACCGGGCAATCAGCGCTATACCAATCCCCTCTTTTCTGCCAGTCCCTGATAAACGAAAATCCACGTATATCCAGTCAATTTGTCAATTTCGCCGACAAAGGCGCATACCGGGTGGATGAATTGTTTTTATCAGTGGATGCTCCTGAACGATTAAGCCTGGTGCTGAAGAGCGACAAGGCGGATGGGGCGCAGAAAGTTTATTGCGAGATAAAAATGCCGGATTCCTGCCGCATCTGTTTCCCGGTGGAACAGTCGTCGGCGGTGGAGCCCGGGCGCGTCGAAGAAAAAATTTTCAGCGAAAACGGCGAGGTTACGAGAAGTTACGTGATGGAATTCGATAGCGGCGCCCTTACGCACGCCAAGGACGCATCGTGGAAATACGTGGCGATCCCCGTGGTTTTCGAGGCGACCGCATTGGAGGCGGGCAAAGAGAGCGGGACGATACTGTACAAGGCCTGGATCGACGAAAAAGAGAAAGAGGGTGACTATCACAAGCTGAAGATAGGAATCCTCCCTCCGCTTGCCGGCAAGCAGCCCGGATCTTTGCCGCTTATCATTTGGGCTTATCCAAGCATGAATGAATTCCACATGCTGAGCAATGACCAGCAGGAAAAATTCATTTCTAAAATGGCGCACGCGGGTTTCAATTACGCCGCGATTAAAAAAAGTGCGGTGGAAAAGTTTGCCGGGAAGGGAATCAAGGGGTTCACGCTTTTGCCGACGGTATCGATCGCGGGTAATTTCCCTTGTGTCAAAGAATTTATAAAAGAACATCCCGAAGCTGCCGCCCGGTATCCCGATGGCAAGGCGGCCGAAGCAATTGATCCTGCGTACCTGCTGGAGGAAAATTGTCTTTTTCAGCAGCCCATGAAAGAAGTGTTCCGGCAATACGTCCAGGCGTTTCCGGCCCAGCTGAACTGGGATTACGAATTCAATGTCACGCCGAATGGGAAGAACGATAGAACGCAAATCGGATTTTCCGACCGGAACATGGAAATGTTCCGAAGGCATGCCAATATTCCCGAAACTGAGCCGCTCGACGCCAAGGCGATATCCAGCCGCTTTGCCGACAAATGGATTGACTTCCGGTGCTGGCAGAACGCCCGCACGGCGGGCTTGTACCGGAAGCTCATCAAGGAAATCAAACCAGATTGCATCTTCTCGTTCTACAGCGGCTATCCGCCTGATAGCGCGACGCACTACGGGGCGAAGTGGGAGTACCTGAGCAAGGAGGTTGATCTCCCCATGTGCGGTTACGGCGGCAACAACAAGGTCATGATGAATTCAATTACGCAAAGTTATTTTAACGCCGGGCTGCTCATCATGGCGTATGCGGACCAGAACCCGCTGGAAAACACGCTGGTCAATTTCCTCGCCGAGGCAGGCAGCTATATGACGTATATCCATTTTGTCATTGACGGGCGTTTTTTCCAGGCCGCGTCGCGCGCGTCGGCGATCGCCGCGGATTTCGAGGAATTCTTCCTGAATTTGAAAGGAAACCGGCGCGACGAACTCGTCTGCGGGGACGACGCGAAGCCCAGGCAGGACGTCAAGGTGATAGTCAACGGCGACAGGCGGCTGCTCCTGGTTTTCAACTATTCGGCGGAAGATAAATTGATTCATCTCAGGAACAAAGATGTCCCACCCGGCTTCGTTGGGGTTGACCACGACACGAAGGAGCTGATCAGAGGGGTGGAATCCATGGAGCTGCGCGTAGCCCCGTGGAAGGTTAAAGCTGTCTACCTTTGCCCTGAAAAGGAAACTGCGGTCAGCTTGAATATCGCACCGATCCCGGAAGATATGCCTAATTACAGGGGCAGGGTCGCGCGCTGGCGCGACGGCCAATCTCATATGAAAAAGTACGAGCTGAAATATGGCGGTGTACCGGTCCTCGATGAATCGGCAGCCGTGACCAATATGCCGGGCTGCTGTTTCCAGTTTCCCGGGGAGGCGGCCAAGTTTGACCCTGTTTACTGGCAGGTGCGGGCAGTTGACCTTAAGGGCAAAAACAAGGGGCCATGGTCCAAGGTGTCCTCAATGAAGCTCAATGGCTCAACCCCCTTTTATCGCCATGCGCAGACGGAGCATGACCCTTTTAGCGGATTTGGCTTGTACTGGGAGAAGCATTCATGGTGTGCCGGCGGCGCGCTGAACATACTTGAAAAGGACTATGCGGTTACGCATGGCGGCGAGTATTCGTTGAAATGTAAAAATCTTTTTATTGACGGCTGTTCCTTCTGGAGAAATCCGCGCACGCCGGGGAGTGCCACAAAGCTGCCGAAAGTTGCGGCTGGCGAGAAGTACGTTTTGAGCTCATGGCTGAAGACCGAGGGCCCGGAAGTCCGTTCTTACGTCGCAGTCGATATCCTTAATGGCGAAGCAAAGGGGATTAAATCATTCAAGTCCGCAGAGATCGCGGGAAGTTCGGATTGGAGCAAAGTCGATCTGGAAATTGCCGTTCCGAAAGATGCGGACACTTTCCGGGTTTCATTCTGGGTCAACGGAAAGGGGACGGGTTGGTGCGGGGATATGAAACTCGCGAAAATACAATGACCCGATCACCACGCCCGGGCGTAGCCGGGCCGGGGGAGAGATAGGTGGTCAGTCCTTGTCCTCTTCGACTGTCTCCCTGTCAACGGGCAACAACTTCTTCCTTTGCGTCTTAACACCTTTGCGATAGATTCTGCGCATGCAAGCGATACTACGCTACGGGATATTGCTGGTAATAACGTGGGTTGCCGTCACGGTTGGGCTCAATGCACAGGCGGCGTGGTTGGGTAAGCATGGGTTCCGGGAGTCGGTGGTCAAGGTCTATACCACCATTCAGCGCGAGGACTATGCCTGGCCCTGGCAACCGGCGGCGCCATCCTCGGCCAGCGGCTCCGGATTCATTATCGGCAAAAAACGGATCCTGACCAATGCCCACGTCGTCTCCGATGCGCGGTTCATCGAAGTCCAGCGCGAAGGCCAGTCGCGCCGCTACCCAGCCGAAGTGGCCTTTATCGGCCATGACTGCGACCTGGCAGTCCTGACAGTCCGCGATCCCGAATTCTACGCCGAAGCCGTACCCATGGAGCTGGGTGATGGCCTGCCGGATCTGAACGAGGAAGTAATCGCGTTAGGCTACCCGATGGGCGGCGAACGGCTGTCGTTGACTAAGGGTGTGGTTTCGCGGATTGATTACCAGCTCTACACCCACAGCCAGGTGGATAGCCATCTCGTGATCCAGGTGGATGCCGCCATCAATCCGGGCAACAGCGGCGGCCCAGTGCTGTTCAAGGGCCGCGTGGTGGGCGTCGCGTTTCAGGGTATTCCCAACGCCCAGAACCTGGGCTATGCCATCCCCCTGCCGGTTATCCGGCATTTTCTGACGGACATTGAAGACGGCGTGTATGATGGTTACCCAGAACCGGGCATCTCCCACATGGAAACTCCGAACCCGGCCATGCGGCGGAACCTCGGTTTGCCGGGAAACGACACGGGCGTGGTTATTTCCTTCATTGACCCGTTTGGTTGTGCCATCGGTATCCTGCAGACCAACGACACATTGCTGGCCATTGACGGCCACGCCATCGCCAGCGATGGCACGGTCCGCCTGGACGGCCAGACGATTGAATACGTGGAACTCCTGGAGCGCAAGCAATGCGGCGAAACTGTGGCATTCAAGGTCTGGCGCAATGGGCAAGCCCTGGATATTTCCGTGCCCCTGGCCAACCGCAACGATCCTTTTGCATTCCGGTATGCCTACGAACGCCGCCCGGAATATTTCATCATGGGTGGGCTGGTCTTTGCACCGCTAAGCCGCGGCCTGCTGATGGCCGCCGGCGGGGAACTGAACCAGTGGTATGCCCATCATCTGTTGTATTACGCCACCTTCGCCAAGGTGGATGGCTTGATTAGCGGGCGCGACCAGTTTGTCGTTTTACGCAACCGGCTGGCCCATCCGGTGAATGCGTACGATGAGCCCTACTTGAATAAAATCGTGCGTGAAATCAATGGACTTCCCATCCGCAACATGCAGGACCTGCCCTCCGCGTTCAGTAACCCGACTAATGGTTTTCACGTTATTCGTTTTTTAGATGATCCGGACCCCTTGATCCTAGACGCCACCGAAACAGCCAATGCTGACCCCGTCATTCAGCGCCGCTACAATATTCCGGAGATCTCCCATATTGAACCGGCGGGGGTGCGGAAATGAGAAATGTTTTGAAAATAGCCGACATAAAGTCGGCTCTACATGTAGGCATTCCCAATGTAGAGCCGGTTTTATACCGGCTATGCATTTTGCATTTTCACGGCCTCCGAATGCCCCTGATGAAATTGACGGCATGTTCGATTGTTCTGTTGACGGGCCTACTTTTCGCCCTGCCCGGGCCGACGGTTGCGGCGCCGGCGCCGGACTACGACGCCAGCGTGGTGGAGATCACAGTCACCTATCAGGACTATGACCCCCAGATTCCCTGGCGTAAAAAAGCATCCGCTCGCCGCCAGGGTTACGGTGTAGTCATCAGCGCGGGCCAAGTCCTGACCACTGAGGACCTGGTGCGCAACCAGACCCAGGTGGAACTACGCCGGGCTAAGAGTGGCGCCAAGCTGGCGGCCACCGTGCTGGAAGCCGATGACCAGCTTAACACCGCACTCCTGACATTCAGTAATAGTGTGACCGCCAATGCGGTTGCGGCCGCTAACGCGCTCCTTCCCATGTCACTGGCCGACACCATCCGGCGCGACGACCGGCTGACCATTGTTAAACTGGAGAAGACCGGCGAATTTCAAACCAGCGAGGGACGGGTGGTGGAGTTATCCGCCTCCGCATCGCCCCGCCCGCTGGCGCTCAAGGTACTGACGCAATCGAGTATTGACGGCAACGGGACACCGGCGTTGCTCAACGGACAGTTGGCGGGTATCAGCGTGGCGTACGACAAAAAAACGCAGACGGGCTTGTTTATCCCCTGCACCACCCTTCGCCGGTTTATTACAGATGCCAATTCCCCGCCATATAAAGGACTGGCCTGGGCCGGTTTCCAATTTGAGCCCTTATTGGATCCAGTCAAACGCCGCTATCTGGGCGTGACCGAAACAAATGGCGGCATCGTGGTCACAAAAACAACGCCCGGCTCCGGCGCCGCCGAGGTTCTGCAAGCAGGCGACGTCATCACGGCCTGGGACGGGATCCCGATTGACGCCCAGGGTTATTACACCGATACGGACTTCGGCCGCTTGCGCCTGGCATATCTCATTGGCGGCCGCCGCGCGGCGGGGGACAGCGTTCCGGTTGCAATCGTGCGGGACCGGAAGCCGCGCACCGTGCAAGTCTTACTTAAGCGTCAGCGTGATCGCGACGAGTTTATTCCGGAAGCCATCTCGCCTGGGCGACCAGGCTCCGCCGGAGCGCTACGCCCAGGCGAGAGCGTGGAATACCTGGTGGAGGGCGGGCTGGTACTGCGAGAATTGACGGGAAACTACCTGCGCGCCTCCGGCGAGAATTGGAAACTCCAGATGAACCCGCGCCTGGTGTATTACTATTTGCACCAGGATAAATTCGCGCGCCAGCCGGGGGACCACGTGGTTCTGCTTTCCATGGTCCTGCCGGATTCCATCAATATCGGCTATCAGGAATTCCACGACCAGGCAGTCACCGCCGTCAATGGCCAGCCTATCCGAAACATGGCCGATGTTTTTCGGGTCGTGGATAGCGCCGGCGGCTTGCGACGTGTGACACTCCTGGGATGCGCCGTGGACTTGGCACTGGATAAAGCTGCCCTTACCGAGGCCAACCGGCGGATCGCCGAGCAATACCGCATCCCGCGCTTGCGCTACCAGAAGGAACGGTAAACCTAAATCCTGAATTTTAACCACTGACACAGATCCCGACCTCGTAGAGAGTCGGGACGGATAACATCTTAATTTTCACGCGGTTACCGGTTTTAATATCGCAAATAATAATCTGCGTTTATCCGTGTTCATCTGTGGTTAGATTAAACTGCTCGTTTTAGGGTGGGTTTACGGCGGGATTTCCTCGAAGTTTTGGCGGCGCTGTTTGTTGATGTCCTTGATTTTCGCTTTGGTGCGCTGGCCGGCATCCACGGAAGTCTTACCGGTAAATCCCTCGATCGCCTGACGGGCCACCGATTTTTCCGACGGCGCCGCGTTGGATTGCGGCGGCGGTTGCCCTGCCGTTACCGTCATTTTATCCGCGGGTGCGCATCCAGTCACCCAGATCGCCGCAAACCCGATCAGCCAAAAATATTTCATAAGCCCTCTCTCCTGCTACGCTAAACACAGCAAGGTAGCTGACCGGAAACATGGCTCCTGAAGACGTTCGAGTCCCGAATGGACTGACCATTCGTGGGTGGTATCGCGCCGGGTCTGCGGGCGCGATGGCGTCCGCGACGCGCATTTCGGTTCCCGCCACGGGATTCGAAAAGGGTCGGCAAGTTTGCCGTAGATGCCGACGCGCGGCGCGAAGCGCTGGATATGTATCCGCGCGAGCGCCGGAAGACGACAGATGCGGCAAAATCGCCGGCCCGTTTCGAAAGAAATGCGCGGCGCATTTACCCCGCCAATACAACCTTGTCCCCAGTCATTACCAATAAATGCACCCTACACCCTTACTTCCTCACACCACACCCTGGGCGAGCATGGCATTGGCGATCTTACGGAAGCCGGCAATATTGGCGCCCTTGACGTAGTTGACAAAATCATTTTCCCGCCCGTATTGCACGCACGACTCGTGGATGGCGCGCATGATTTCACACAGGCGCTTGTCCACTTCCTCCTTGGGCCAGCTCAGGTGCATCGCGTTCTGCGACATTTCCAGTCCGGAGGTGGCCACGCCGCCGGCATTGGCCGCCTTGCCGGGACCATATAGGATTTTGGCTTTTAAAAACACGTCCACCCCTTCGGGCTCGGTCGGCATGTTGGCCCCTTCGCAGACGCAGATACAGCCGTTTTTCACCAATGCGCGGGCATCCGCCGCCGTGATTTCGTTCTGCGTGGCGGAGGGAAACGCCAGGTCACATTTCACTGACCAGGGCCGCTGATCGGGCAGGAACTTGGCGCCCGGGAATTTTGCGGCATATTCCTGAATCCGGCCGCGGCGTTCATTTTTCAATTCCATCACCCAGGCCAGCTTTTCCTCGCCGATCCCGGCCGCATCCACAATCGTACCGGCGGAATCGGAGAGCGTTATCACCTTGGCGCCCAGGTGCATAAGTTTTTCAACAGTGTACTGCGCCACGTTGCCCGCGCCGGAGACTGCCGCTGTTTTGCCCTCGAAGTTTTGTTTGCGCGTCGCCAGCATATCCTGGGCAAAATAAACGGCGCCATAACCCGTTGCCTCCGGCCGCATCAGCGAGCCGCCCCAACTGACGCCCTTGCCGGTAAGCACGCCCGTGAATTCATTGCGAAGCTTCTTATACTGGCCAAAGAGGTAGCCGATCTCGCGTCCCCCTACCCCGATGTCACCGGCCGGCACGTCGGTATTCGGACCGATATGACGGAAGAGTTCACTCATGAACGCCTGGCAGAACCGCATGACCTCCATGTCGCTCTTGCCTTTGGGATCGAAATCGGAGCCACCCTTACCCCCGCCCATGGGCAGAGTGGTTAAGGCATTCTTGAAACACTGCTCGAACGCCAGGAATTTGAGGATGCTGAGCGTCACGGAAGCATGCAACCGCAGACCGCCCTTGTAGGGGCCCAGGGCCGAATTCATCTCGATCCGCCAACCGCGGTTGACGTGAATTTCCCCGCGGTCATCCACCCAGGGCACCCGGAAGATGATGATCCGCTCCGGCTCCACCAGCCGCTCGAGGATTTTTTCATGGGCGTAGGCCGGGGTACTCTCCACCAGCGGCATCAGGCTTTCGGCAACTTCCCGCACCGCCTGGTGAAATTCCGGTTCACCCGGATTGCGCGCCACGACCTGGTCCATAAATGCTTCCACGGATTTGCTCATAGGATTTGTGCTCCTGATTGGTTTTTTGCGCCATCAATCAAAGTGGAGATTAAACACGGAAAGGCAGGCTTTGGCAACTGTCCTCATTCGGACACGGCAACAGAGTGCCGTGGCTGCAGCAGGAAACGATCTTCCTGTAGCCGCCCCACTCTGTTGGGGCGTTTGTTAACAGGCACAGCACTGCCGTTTAACCTGAACAGGTTATTTACTGACACGCACTTATGCTTTCTGTTCCGGTGCCGCTGGCGCGGGCGATGTGACCGGTGCCGTCGGTGCGGCCGTCGCCGCCGGAGGAATTTCACCGGTGCAGGGCGGCAGACCGGCCAGTTTCTGGTAGAGATCCGCCCGGGCCGCTATGAGTTTATCGGCCATTTCCATGAGCCGCTTGGCGTTCTCCGGATAACTCTGCTTCAACACGCGGAACCGGTTTTCCTTCATCACGGATTCGCTGTATTTCTCAACCGGCATTTTGCTGTCCAGTGTCAGGGGGTTCTTGCCCTGCTTGGTCAGTTCCGGGTTGTAGCGATAGAGCGGGAAACGCCCCGATTGCACGGCTTCCTTCTGGGCCGTCAGACCATTGGTCATGTTGATGCCGTGCGCAATGCAGTGCGAATAGGCAATGATGATCGAAGGCCCCTCGTAGGCGTCGGCCTCGGCAAAGGCCCGCACAGTCTGGTTCGGATTGGCGCCCAGCGCGACGGTCGCAACATAGATATTGCCGTAGGTCATACAGATCATGCCAAGATCCTTCTTCATCAGCGGCTTGCCCGCCATGGCAAACTTGGCCACCGCGCCCATGGGGGTGGACTTGGAAGCCTGGCCGCCCGTGTTGGAATAGACTTCGGTATCCAGCACGAGGACATTTACCTTGCGGCCGGAGGCCAGCACATGGTCGAGTCCGCCATAGCCGATATCATACGCCCAGCCATCGCCACCGACGATCCAGACCGATTTTTTCACAAGGTAATCGGACACGGAAAGCATTTGCCTGGCCCACTCATTGTTGGTGCATTTGGCCAGCATGTCTTTCAGCTTCGCCACCCGCGCGCGTTGTTCCTCAATGCCGACGGGCGTGGACTGGTCGGCATTGCGCAGTTCGCCAAAGAGCGGCTTCAGGTCGCCGCAGGCGGCGCACTCGCATCCTTTATCCATCAGTTCCAGGGCAACCTGGCGGAACTTGTCCACCCCCAACCGCATGCCGTAACCGAATTCGGCATTGTCCTCAAACAGCGAGTTGGACCAGGCCGGCCCGCGTCCATCCTCGCGCGTCGTGTAAGGTGTCGTCGGCAGGTTGCCGCCGTAGATGGACGAGCATCCCGTGGCATTGGCAATCAGCGCCCGGTCGCCGAAGAGCTGGGTGAGCAGTTTGATGTAGGGCGTCTCGCCACAGCCCGCGCAGGCGCCAGAGAATTCGAACATGGCGCGCACAAACTGGCTCCCCTTGACCGTGGCACGGTTGTAAAGTTTCGGATCCATGTCCGGAATGTCCAT